>CAZEIB010000008.1:0-25445 GCA_964511785.1 uncultured Oscillospiraceae bacterium | reverse complement strand
ACAAGCCCCCTAAAACTTGGGGAGTTGAAGATTATGCTGAAATAGTTCGCAACTTTTTGGATACTTTGAATATTAAAAAGACTACCATTGTAGGCCACTCCAATGGTGGTAGAATTGGGTTATACATTGCAAGCCATTGGCCGGAGTATGTTGAAAAATTGGTGATAACTGGTGGAGCGGGAATAAAAAAACCACCTACAAAAGAAGGGAAAAAAAAATCAAAAGCTTACCAGAAAAAGAAAAAAGTTTACGAACTAATGAAAAAAATCAAAATATTCGGTTCTTTACCAGAGATATTTGCAGAAAAACTTAGAATGAAATATGGATCGGAAGATTATAAAGCCCTAGATGCAGATATGCGTGGAACATTTATACGTATTATTTCAGAAGATTTAAGCCCTTTGCTACCTGGAATAAAAGCACCGACCCTTTTAATATGGGGAGAAAAAGATACGGAAACTCCCCTTTGGATGGGGGAAAAAATGGAAAAAGATATTCCCAATGCTGGCTTAGTTGTTTTTGAAAACGGCTCTCATTATGCTTACTTAGAACAGTGGGAACGTTTTGTACTGATTATTGATTATTTTATGAAGGGGGAATGAGGGTGCATATTACTGTTAAATGGCTTCTAACTCTTTCGCCACTTGTAGCATCGCTTTTGGCAATAAATCCTTTAATTCATTTTTTCCAATTGGAAAGTTATCAATTTCCAGGATATTTTCAAACTTTAAGACGAAATAAAAAGAGAGCTTATTTGCCAGGACTCCTCGTTACGGTTTCTACTATTGTACTTTATGCTATATTCGACCGTTTAGCTTCTGTAGCCAGTAGTTTTATGGAAGTTGTTTTTGCTATTGCAGTTTTTGTCTTTTCTTTTTTAATAGGACTTTGGGTTGCAAAGTTTTTTAATAATCCAAATTCCAAAAAGCCTCTAAAATATACGGCAAGGATAAAAAGATTATATGTTGTAACAGGGATGATGTTTATTGGATTGGCTGCAATACATGTTTATTTTTCTCCCTTAGCTATTTTAATACTTGTTGTTCCTTTGTTGTTACCCTATTTTGTTGCATTAGGGGGATTGTTGGCTTGGCCTGTTGAAAAAATGATTAGTGAATGGTATTTTCAAGATGCAAAAAGAGTTTTAAAAGAGAGAAATGATTTAATAAAAATTGGCATCACAGGTAGTTACGGAAAAACTTCTGTGAAATTTATTTTAGATAAATTGTTAAGTGAAAAGTATAATGTCTTATCTACTCCAGGAAGTTACAACACTCCTATGGGAGTAACTTGGGTTATTAGAGAGAAACTAAAGCCTTCCCATCAAATTTTTTTAGCAGAGATGGGGGCTAGGAGAAAAGGAGATATTAAAGAACTTTGTAGGTTAGTTCATCCTTCAATTGGGGTCATTACTTCAGTAGGGCCTCAGCACTTAGAAACTTTTAAAACAGTTGAACGGGTTGCAGCAACAAAATATGAGCTAATCGAAAACTTAAACCCAAAAGGGCAAGGCTTTTTTATTAATGATAACGCAATGAGCTTAGCACTTTATCAAAAAGCTTCAGTATGCAAAACCCTTATCGGATTAAAACCCAATCAAGGAGATTTATGGGCGGAAGATATTAAAGTGAGCGCTAAAGGAACCCAATTTACAGTGGTGTTTGAAAACGGGAAAAGAATTAATGGAAGCACCACATTATTAGGTACTCATAATATACATAATATTTTGTTGGCAGTAAGTATTGCCAATAGTCTGGGACTAAGTCACAAACAAATAGAAAGAGGGATTGGAAAGCTTGAAGCGATTGAACACCGTCTTCAGCTAAGATATAACCCTGTAAATGAAACCACTACCATTGATGATGCCTTTAACAGCAATCCTCAAGGAGCTTTGAGTGCATTGGAGGTTCTTAGCCAGTTTGATGGGCGAAAAATTATTATTACTCCTGGCATGGTTGAAATGGGAAAGGATGAAGAAACCTACAATGAAGCTTTTGGCAAAGCAATGGCAAAAGTGGTAGACATTGCTATTCTAGTGGGTAAAAAGCAAACAAAACCTATTGTGTTAGGACTGGAAAAAGAAGGATTCCCCAAAAAGAAAACCGTTGTTGTAAGCTCACTAGAGGAATCTACAATATATTTAAACAGTATTATTCAGCCAGGTGATGTTATTTTATATGAAAATGATTTACCTGATAACTATACGGAAGAATAGGAGTGCCATTTAATGAACATGGAAAATAAAAAAATGAAATTAGGGGTATTCTATGGCGGAAGAAGCTGCGAACATGATGTTTCTGTTATAACAGCCGTGCAGCTTATGAAGGCAGTTAATAAAGAAGAATATGAAGTAATTCCCGTATATATCAGCCAAAAAGGAATATGGTATACAGGAGAAGGGTTATTTGAAATTGAAAACCATATTAATTTTACAGGCACAGGTGAAAAACTAACCGAAGTTACTTTGGACATAACACCGGGGTCAGGAGCTCTACTTTCTTTGAAAAAGGGAAAGGGCTTTTTTAAGGGAACAAAACAAGAAATTGTTGCAAGAATTGACTGTGCTTTAATGGCTTTTCACGGTGCCCATGGAGAAGATGGTTGTATACAAGGGGTTATGGAAATGGCAGATATTCCTTACACCAGCGCCGGGGTTCCCGGATGTAGTTTTACAATGGATAAAATTTTGATGAAATCCTTCTTAAAAGGAGGGGGATTTCCAGTAGTACCTGGAGAGTGGTTTTATCGCAGTGATTGGCAAAAAAACGAAGAAAAAATCATTGCTGATGTGGAAAAAATTGGTTTTCCTGTAGTAGTAAAGCCTGCAAGTCTTGGGTCTTCTATTGGGGTAGCCATGGTGGACTCAAAAGAGCGAATGATAGAAGCTTTGGAAACAGCTTTTTCTTTTGACCGAAAAGTGCTGGTTGAAAAAGCCATTATAGATAAAATTGAACTAAACTGTTCTGTACTCGGTTATGAAAACGTATTGGAAGCCTCTGTTCTTGAAAAGCCTAAAACGGCTTTGGCAGGAGAGATTATAGATTATAACAAAAAATATCTAAAAGGAGAAAGCCCCAGAAAAATCGGAATGGCTTCTCTTGAAAGACAGGTGCCGGCAAAGATCGATCCTATAAAAGCACAAGAAATTCAAAAAATATCTAAAGAAATCTTTCGTTTTTTTGACCTTAAAGGAGTTGTCCGTATTGATTATATGTGGGAAGAAAAAACGGATGCTTTATATGTAACAGAGGTTAATACCATACCCGGCTCTATGGCTTTTTATCTTTGGGAACATTCAAAATTACCCTATGGACAGTTAATTGATAAACTGGTGGAATATGCCTATGTTGCTTTTGAACAAAAAAAAGAAAATGCTTTTGCTTATGAGTCGTCTATCTTAAAGGATGCCCATTTATCTGGAGGGAAGACAGGGTATAAGGGTAGCAAAATGCAAAAAATGTAAAGGATAAATATTGAAGGACAGGTTTTAGAAAGGAAGAAAAAAATGAATACAGAAAACACCCCTTCTGATCATGGATACGAGTATAATGAAAACCAGCAATACGAGAGTCAACAATATGATGGGCAAGATAATGAACATATACAAGAAGAGGCTGTATATGCAGCCCCTCCGGTGTTTGGTGTGAAAGAAGAGATATATGGTGAATCATCTTATGAAGATGAAAACTATTATGAACAGCCCTACCAACAACAGGAAGAATATCATCAGCCAGAAGAAACCCAATATTACTATGAGCAAGAACAGGAAAATACTCATTATGAAAATCATACTTACAATGAAGAATATGATGAAGAAGATTATAAAGAAGAAGATTCCTATTACGAAAAAAGAAGAAGAAAAAAGAACAATGAGGTTGTTTCTACAAACCAATCAATTAATTTAACTTGTACCTTAGCAGCTTTTTTTGGTCTCTTTGGTTTGTTTTTATATTTTGCCGATCAAAGGAGTAATGCAGTAAGAAGAATTAGCGTACAATCAAGTGCACTATTTATTGGAGAAGTTGTAGTGTTCATTTTACTATGGCTTATAGGTGCAATATTTTCAGTCATTCCATTTATTGGTATTTTAATGAAAGTTATTGTGTGGTTAGCCGCTATTGCAACCATTGTTATTGTTGTTTTTCTGAAGTATCAAATGATGTTACGAGCTTACCGCGGAGAAGCTTATGTGCTACCGGTGATTGGTGAACATATACGTAGATTTGAATAAAAGGAGCATAAATGGGTGTATTTAGAAAAAATTAAAAGCCCTAAAGACATTAAAAACTTCAATGAAGATCAGTTAACTATTTTAGGCAATGAAATTAGAGAAAAAATTATTTATACAGTAGCCCAAAATGGAGGGCATCTTGCGTCTAACTTAGGAATAGTAGAACTAACCTTAGCCCTTCACAGGGTATTTAATACCCCGGAAGATAAAATTGTATTTGATGTTGGGCATCAATGTTATGTTCATAAACTAATTACTGGAAGATATGAGCAATTTGACACTATTCGCCAATTTAATGGCTTAAGCGGTTTCCCTAAAAGGCAGGAAAGCAGCCATGACTGTTTTGAAACAGGCCATGCATCCACCTCCATATCTGCTGCGCTAGGTTTGGCAAGGGCAAGGGATATTCGTGGAGATAAAGAGCAAGTAGTTGCAGTAATTGGTGATGGAGCCTTAACAGGGGGCATGTGCTACGAAGCTTTAAACGATGCAGGGAGCAGTCAAACTCCTTTGATTGTAGTTTTAAATGACAATGAAATGTCTATTTCTAAAAATGTTGGAGCGTTGGCAAATTACTTAACACATTTACGAGTAAGTAAAAAGTGGAATAAAACAAAAAAAGCAGTAAAAAGTGGATTAAGTAAAATTCCCTTAATAGGAAAACCGGTTTCTAAGACTATGGAGTGGGGAAAAAACTTTTTGAAAGGTATGGTGATTGATGAAAGTTTTTTTGAAGCTTTAGGTTTTAATTATTTAGGACCCATTGATGGCCATGATATAAAAATCATGGAATATGTTTTAAACAATGCAAAAGAGTTAAAAAAACCGGTAATTATTCATTGTATTACGAAAAAAGGTTATGGCTATGAGCAGGCGGAAATTGACCCGGAAATATTTCACGGGGCAAATCCTTTTATAGTTGATAGTGGCGAAGCTGTTGAAGTTCATCATGTAAAAAGTGCAAGCCAAGTAGCAGGAGAGAAACTGGCAAGCCTTGCAGAAGAAAACCCTCAAATTGTTGCTATTACAGCTGCAATGCCCATAGGAACAGGAATGTCGATTTTTCAGCAAACCTTTCCTCAGAGATTTATGGATGTAGGAATTGCAGAAGGACATGCTGTAACCTTAGCTGCCGGCTTAGCAGCAGGTGGGCTTCATCCTTATGTAGCAATTTACTCTACCTTTTTACAAAGAGGCTATGACCAAATTCTTCATGATGTAGCACTACAAAACTTATCAGTTTGTTTTTTGCTAGATAGAGCAGGAATTGCCGGAGCTGATGGAGAAACTCATCATGGAATATATGATTTGGCCTATCTCCAATCAATGCCCAATGTAGCTATATTTGCACCAAAAGACTTAAAGGAACTAAAGAAGATAATGGAGTATAGTCAGTGGCATCAAGGCCCTTGTGCTATACGTTATCCTCGAAGTCTTTCAAAGCAGATTGAAGAAAAAAAGGAACAGAAGTTTATTCCGGGGGTATGGGAAAGGCTAGCGGAGGGGAAAGATGGGGTTATTTTAGCTGTTGGTTCTATGGTAGAAACCGCTTTAAAAGCTTCAAAAACAATCAAGGAAGAATATCACAAAAATGTTGCAGTGGTGAATGCTTCTTCTGTAAGACCTTTAGACGAAGAAATCCTTCTTGCCTTTAAAAATTCTCCAATCATTACCATTGAAGAGCATGTTTTGCAAGGTGGCTTTGCTAGTGCGGTGGAAGGTTTTTATGGAGAAAAACAAGAGCCTGTAAGACTTTTGCCCTTAGCAATTAATCAAATACTACCTCATGGAAGCCGAAAAGATTTATTAACTATGGCACAACTGGATGTAGTTACAGTAGTTAGTAGAATTAGTGATTTTATAGAAAAGAGTAAATCATGAAAGAAAAGATACGTGTAGACATGGCTTTGATCAAACAAGGTTTAGCAAAGAGCAGACAGTCTGCCCAAGCACATATTATGGCAGGGTTAGTATATAAAGATGAAATAAAAATCATCAAGCCTTCTGAAATGGTTTCTTCCGAAACCCTGTTAACGGTCAAGCAACCTCTTCACCCTTATGTTAGTAGAGGAGGATTAAAGCTTGAAAAAGCTTTGGAAGTTTTTAATGAAAAGGTAGAGGGTGCTGTAGCAATGGATATTGGGGCTGCTACAGGAGGATTTACCGATGTTTTGTTAAAAAGTGGGGCTGACCATGTTTATGCGATTGATGTAGGCTATGGGCAATTAGATTGGAATTTGCGAAACCACCCCAAAGTAACAACAATGGAAAGAACCAATGCAAGGTATTTAAAAAAAGAAAATTTCCTACTACACCCTTTATTAACGGTGATGGATGTATCTTTTATTTCTATTACTTTGTTAATACCTGTACTATGTGAAATAATGGGGGAAGAGGGAAAGTTTATTACTTTAATTAAGCCACAGTTTGAAGCTGGAAAAGAACTAATGGAAAAAAAAGGGGTTATTAAAAGCACAACGACCCATCAAAAAGTGATTGAAAAAGTACTAGAACATGTAAATGCCATAGGGTGGACAGTCACAAATATTACGTACTCACCTATTAAAGGACCAGAAGGAAATATTGAGTTTTTAGCAAAAATTGAGAAAAGTGGAACAAATATTTCTTTAGCAAAAATTGAAGAAACCGTATTTTCGGCTCAAAAAGCCTTAAATTAAATTTTCCTTGCATGAATATACCCTTTATATTATAATGGGGGAAAGAAAAGGGCAGGTAAACCGACTTGAAGATTCGTTCTATTTGTTTAACAGCTCATCCCTTTAAAGACATACCAAAGGGATTGGGTGATAAAATTATCAAAAAACTTCAATCTTTTGGTATAAAAATATATGCAGAACCTTGGCTAAACAAGCATTTTGATAATCAACTGGCAATTGTTCATTTAGACCAAATTAGCATTTGTGATGCTGTTGTGGTCATTGGTGGAGATGGTACGCTTTTACATGTAGTGCCCTGGGCTGTAAAAGCAGATATTCCTATTTTGGCAATAAATGTGGGAAGAGTGGGCTTTTTAACTCAAGTAGAGCAAGACGAACTTGACGAAGCCTTAGAAGCTCTTTGTTTAGGTGCGTATACCTTTGATGAGCGTATGCTACTGGAAGTTACTTATAACCAAAGAGAAAAAAGAATAGCTTTAAATGATGTAGTGGTTAGTAGAGGTAGTTACTCTAGACTAATTACTTTAAACTCTTTTATTTCTGAAGAATTTGTAGAAAAATATGTTGCAGACGGATTAATTATCTCCACCCCTACAGGATCCACAGCCTATAGCTTGTCTGCTGGAGGGCCAATTATTAGCCCTAAAGTAGGCTGTATGATTATGACCCCTATTTGTCCTCATTCATTAAAGCACCGCCCCATTGTGGTAAGTGAAGAGGAAAAAATTCGTTTGGAAATTATCCTTGAAAAAGGATTTGGAATTCATTTGGAAATAGATGGACACCATCCAATATTGCTACAAGACCATGGAATTGTAGAAATTACCAAAGCCAAAGAAAAAGTAAAATTAATTAGGCTTAAGCCCTTAAACTTTTTTTCATTGGTTAGAAAGAAACTATTGGAATGGAGCCAATAAATGTTAGGAGGAATTATATATGAAAACCAAGCGACAGGTAACAATTCTTGAAATCATCAGTCAAAAAGACATTGAAACTCAAGAAGAACTTGCAGAGGAATTAAAAAAAATAGGCATTGTAGTAACACAGGCCACAGTGTCTCGAGATATAAAGGAGCTGCGGTTAATTAAAGTGCTTGCTGCTAATGGAATATATAAATACTCTACTTCTGAGTTAAGCGAACACGGTCTTTCAGATAGATTTATTAGAATATTTGCGGAATCGGTATTACATATTGATTATGCTAATAATACCATGGTTATTAAAACCTTATCAGGCAGTGCAAATGCGGCTGCAGAAGCTATTGACAACCTTCACTGGCCTGAAATTGTAGGAAGTTTAGCAGGAGATAATACCATTATTGTAATATTAAGAAAAAATGAAGATGCACAAGTAGTGGCAGAAAAAATGTACGAATTAATAAGACAGTAATACTTTAAAATAGGAGTTAATATATGCTGCGGGTAATGACCATTAAAAATATTGCACTTATAGAAAACCTTTCTATACACTTTGAGAAAGGCTTACATATCTTATCCGGAGAAACTGGAGCAGGTAAATCTATTGTGGTTGATGCCGTCAATTTACTTTTAGGAAGCAGAGCGGATAGGGAATTGATTCGTTCAGGAGAAGAAAAGGCTTATGTAGAAGCCTTTTTTGATGTAAAAAACAACAGTGAAGCGCAAGGCTTTTTAATAGAAAATCAAATTGAAACTGACTATGAAGAAGTGGTTGTATCAAGGGAAATTAGCTTAACCGGAAAAAATATTTGTCGCATTGGCGGAATTCCTATGTCCCTCTCCTTGTTTAAGTCTTTTACCAACTTAATTATGAATATTCACGGTCAACATGAACACCAGTTTTTGTTGGATACTAATTTTCAGTTACATTTTTTAGATGAATTTGGAGGAAAAACCCAAGAAATACTTCTTAAAAAAACAGAAGAAGCTTATAACCTTTGGAGAGAGGGAAATAAAAAGTGGAAAGAATTGAAAAGCAATACCCGAGAAAAAGAACAACGGATGGATACCCTTCGCTTTCAAATTGAAGAGTTAAATCAAGCTCAGCTTAAACTAGGGGAAGAAGAATTATTAAGGCAAGAAAGAGATGCCTTTAGAAACAATCAAAAAATACAAAATCAATATCACCTTTTATATGGTAGCTTTTTTGGTGAAGAAAACCATGATGGTGCAATACAGCTTATTGAAAAAGCTTTGGAAGCACTAGAAGAGGTTACCGCTTTTCTACCTGAAAAAAAGGAAGATCAAAACCAATTACAAACCCTTTTTTATGATTTGGAAAATCTAGGGGAAAAAATCAGCAAGGAGTATCATCAATTAGAATTTGATCCTGTGCGATTTGATGAAATTGAAGAGAGACTGGACTTATTACGAAAATTGGAAAGGAAATATGGAAATAATACAGAAGAGATCATTGCTTATCATCAAAAAATTAGTAAAGAGTATGAGGAACTGTTACATTTAGAGGAAAACTTAGAAGCTGAAAAAGAAAAACAAATTAAGCTACTTAGAAACTATCGTAGCAACGCAAAAGAACTATCCTTAGCCCGTAAAATCTTAGCACAGGAATTGGAAAAGAAGATGGAAGAGCAGTTAAAAGATTTGGGTATGGGGAATACTCGATTTGTGGTTTGTTTTGAAGAAAAAAAGACGGATAAGCCACAAATTCCTCAGAGATTAGGAGAGGATGAAATTCTTTTTTTGATTGCACCCAATTTAGGGGAACCCTTACAATCCCTTTCAAAAACGGCTTCCGGAGGAGAACTTTCTAGGCTAATGCTGGCAATTAAATCTTTAACAGCTCAAGGAAGTTTTGCAGGAACCATGATTTTTGATGAAATTGACACAGGAATTAGTGGAAATATTGCTTGGGTTGTAGGAGAGAAAATGGCAAAAATTGCAAAATTTCAACAAGTGATTTGTGTAACTCATTTAGCGCAAATAGCTGCAATGGCAGACCAAAGCTATTTGGTGGAAAAATTTGAAGCAAATGAAAGAACTAGAACAACAGTAAAGTTATTAAATGAAAAAGAAAAAATTCAAGAAGTGGCTAGGTTAATTGGCGGTGTAGATGAACGGATTGAAAATACCGGTGTTTCCCATGCATTATCAATTCTTAAGGCAGCTAAAGAAATTAAAGAGAAAATATAAGAAAAAAAACAAAAAAATCTATTTTTATTTGCATTGTTTTAGTATTTTCGTGTTATAATGCAATATGCGTCATTATATAAAAAATAATCAAAACTTGCAGGAAACTGCTAGTTGAAGGGAGGACTTTGGTTCGTGATTGGTTCTCGTATGTTTCCAGGAGGCGTTCATCCCAAAGAAAGGGTAAACGGAAAAGAAGTAACAAAAGGGATGAAAGTAGAACCTTTTGTTGCAAGTCGCGTGGCAATTTCCATGTCACAGCACATTGGTGTACCGTGTAAACCAATAGTAAAACCGGGGGATCGTGTGTTAATGGGGCAAATGATAGGTGAACCAACTGCCTTTTTAGCAGCACCTATTCACTCCAGTGTTTCCGGAAAGGTTGTATCTATTGATAAAATTCTTCTACCTACAGGTGAGCAGGTAGAAGCAGTTGTGATTGATAATGATTTTAAAGATGAGTGGGTGGAAATAAAACCCGCTGCAAATGGTGATCATTTAAATGCTGATCAACTAAAAGAAATAGTGCATCAAGCAGGTATTACAGGCATGGGTGGGGCAATGTTCCCTACGGCTGTAAAACTTATTCCACCTAAAGGGGAAATTTTTGATACCTTGCTGATAAATGGAGCAGAGTGCGAGCCTTATTTGTCGGCAGACCACCGAATTATGCTTGAGGAAACGGAAGATATTATTGATGGGGTTGCCATTGTTTTAAAGTCACTGGGAATTCCAAGGGCTATTATCGGCGTAGAAGACAATAAAAAAGATGCTATTGCGGCTTTAAAAGAAAAAGCTGCGAAACATAGCAATATTGCCATAAAAGCATTGCCAGTTCGCTATCCTCAAGGAGGAGAGAAGCAGTTGATTTATGCTTTAACAAAACGTAGGGTGCCTAATGGAAAACTGCCTGCAATGGTAGGGTGTTTAGTATGCAACGTGGGAACCGTTTCGGCTATTTCTCAAGCAGTACGCACCGGTAAGCCGGTGGTAGAAAGAATTTTAACTGTAGGCGGCTTGGTAAATAAACCCATGAACTTAAAAGTGCGTATTGGCACCTCTTTAGATGATGTATTTAAAAAAGCTGGTGGTATTAAAGCAGAAGCGAAAAAAATCATTTATGGCGGACCGATGATGGGAATGGCTGTTAGCCGTACAGATTTATATGTGGTAAAAGGATGTACAGGTCTTTTGGCTTTAGGAGAAGAAAGCATCTTTCCTGAAGAAGAAAACTGCATCCGTTGCGGCAGATGTTCACAAGGTTGCCCAATGAAATTGATGCCTTTGCATATTGATCAACATGTGAGAAAAAATAATGTTGGTGAAGTGGAAAAACTAGGGGTGATGAACTGTATTGAGTGTGGTGTATGCTCCTTTGTTTGTCCTGCAAAGCGCCAGCTAACCCAAAGCATGCGTATGGGTAAAAAAATTGTTTGCATTAAACGTAATAACGAAAACATCGAATGCAAGAAGGAGGGATAAGCATGCAAAAAAAATGGATCGTATCTTCATCACCTCATTTAAAGGATAATTCAACCACCAGTAAAATTATGTTAGATGTGTGCATAGCTTTAGCTCCGGCAGGCATTGCAGGAATCATATTTTTTGGCCTCAGGGCTCTTTTGCTAATGGTTGTTTGTGTGCTAAGTGCCATGGTTTTTGAAGGGTTCTATCAACGCCTTACCCATCAAAAGGTAACAGTTGCCGATGGTAGTGCCGCTGTAACAGGGCTTTTACTTGCGTATAATTTGCCTGCCACAGCACCTGTTTGGATTGCCATATTAGGTAGCTTTATTGCAATTATTGTGGTAAAGCAAATTTTTGGCGGTTTAGGTCACAACTTTATGAACCCGGCCTTGGCAGCCAGAGCCATTTTATTTATTTCTTGGTTAGGAATTATGGCAAAATATCCTAATGCTCAAATAGGCAATTGGATTGTGGATTATAATGCTAGTGATGTAATTTCTGGTGCAACCCCCTTATTTTCAGTAACAAATATTGCCGGAGGGACTCCCTTAAAAGATTTGTTTATTGGAAATATTCCCGGAGTACTGGGAGAAACCAGTAAAGTGGCTTTATTGTTAGGCGGCTTGTACCTATTGGTTCGTAAAGTAATCGACTGGCGTATTCCTGTTTTCTTTATTGGTACAGTATTTGTAGCTTATTTAATTAAAGGAGCAGTGTTCTCTTACAATAGTGCACAAGAAGTTACCTTCTTCATGTCTTTAGGAAAAGGAGCACACCTGGGTCTTTATCAAATCCTTTCCGGTGGGTTAATGCTAGGGGCTTTCTTTATGGCTACAGACTATGTAACGTCCCCTGTTTCCAACGTAGGCAGAATTATTATGGGGATTGGCTGCGGGATTATCCTTTTTGTAATTAGGGCTTATGGAGCTTATCCGGAAGGTTGCTCCTTCGCTATTTTGTTTATGAATGTGTTAACCCCATTAATTGACAAACTTACCGTTCGTAAAAACTTTGGGGAGGTGGCTAAGAATGTCTACTAAAGGGAAAAAATCTTTGGGAAAAACTTTTTTTAACGGTATTATTCCGGAGAACCCTATTTTCCGTTTGGTACTAGGAATGTGTCCCACCTTAGCAGTTTCTACAGCAGCGATTAACGGTATTGGTATGGGGCTGGCCACTACAGCAGTACTTGTATTATCAAACTTGTTTATCTCTTTGATGCGTAACATTATTCCTGAAAAAGTAAGAATCCCCTCTTTTATTGTGATTATTGCTTCTTTCGTTACCATTATTGAAATGCTGATTAAAGCCTTTTTTCCAGCTTTAAATGAGTCTTTGGGCATTTATATTCCTTTAATTGTAGTAAACTGTATTATTTTTGCCAGAGCGGAATCCTTTGCTTTTAACAACCCTCCTATGCCTTCTATCATGGATGGACTAGGTATGGGGGTTGGCTTTACCTTAGGAATTACTATTTTGGCAAGTATACGAGAAATTTTAGGTGCGGGAACCATTTTTGGTTATTCTGTTTTTGGTAGTGCCTTTGAACCTTTTATGATTATTGGTCAACCTGCAGGTGGTTTTTTAACCCTTGGTTTTCTTTTATTAGGGGTAAATGCCCTTGTAAAGATATTGGAAAAGAGGAAAAAAAATGAAAATAAGAAAGGGGTAACCGTATGAGTCATATCATTAACTACTTATTAATTTTTGTAGGTTCTATTTTTGTCAACAACTTTGTTATGCAACAGTTTTTAGGTATTTGTCCTTTCTTAGGGGTTTCAAAAAAAGTGGAAACGGCGTTTGGAATGGGATTGGCCGTTACCTTTGTCATGACCATTTCTTCTTTTATTACCTATATATTGCAACAGTATGTGTTGGTTCCTTTACATATGGAGTATATGCAAACCATTGCTTTTATTCTAATCATTGCGGTTTTGGTTCAATTAGTTGAAATGGCCCTTAAAAAATTAAGCTTTTCTTTATATCAAGCTTTAGGGGTATACTTACCATTAATTACAACTAACTGTGCTGTGCTGGGCGTTTGTATGTTAAACTTTAAAGAAAACTATAATTTACTGGAATCAGTGGTAAACGGTTTTGGATCAGCAGTTGGATTTACCTTATCTATTGTATTGTTTGCCGCTATTAGAGAAAGGTTGGCTTTGGGAAATATGCCAAAATGGATGGATGGATTTCCGGGAGCTCTTATTGCTGCAGGTTTAATGGCAGTTTCTTTTGTTGGATTTACAGGTCTGATTGGAGGATAATATGAATGAAATTTTAATTGCAACCGGCGTAATAGGAGGACTGAGCCTTGTTTTTGGTGTGCTTTTAACATTTGCATCTAAAGTATTCCATGTGCCGGTGAATCCCCTTATTGAAGAAGTAAGAGCAGCTCTTCCTGGAGCCAATTGCGGGGCATGCGGTTATCCGGGTTGTGACGGACTAGCTACAGCTATTGCAGAAGAAAACGCTCCTATTAATGCCTGTCCTGTAGGTGGAAATGATTTGGCAAAAGCTTTAAGCAGTATTATGGGTGTTGAAGAAGTTGAAGAAGAAAAACGAATGGTTGCCCAAGTTATTTGCCGTGGTGGGGTAGATAGGTGTAGGACCAAGTTTGAATACGAAGGTATTCAAGACTGTTTGGCTGCCTCTTTGGTGAATGATGGGTATAAAGCTTGTAGCCATGCTTGCCTAGGTTTAGGCACCTGTGTAAAGGCTTGTCAATTTGGAGCCATTACCATTGATGAAACCAAAAAAATTGCAGTAGTGGATACAGAAAAATGTACCAGTTGCGGTATGTGTGTTGAAAGTTGTCCAAGAGACGTATTACATTTACAAGAAGAGAAATTACCTGTTCGTTTACTTTGCAGAGAAGCGGAAAAAGGAAAAGTAGTACGGGATAATTGCAATGCCGGTTGTATTGGCTGTGGATTATGTGCGCGTTCTTGTAAGTTTGGTGCAATCGTTATGGAAAACAACTTACCTAAATTTGATATGGATAAATGTGTTGGCTGTATGGTTTGCGCTGAAGTATGTCCTACTTGGGCAATTTGGGGAGATTTTGAGAATAGACAGATTGCGGAAATTACTGAAAAAGACTGCATTGGCTGTGGAATTTGTAAAAAAACCTGTAAGTTTGAAGCCATTGTAGGAGAAATGAAGCTCCCACATCAAATTACAGCTGCCTGTACCGGCTGCGGTGAGTGTGTAGCTAAATGTCCTAAAAAATGTATTGATATTCATATACGTAGCCATAAAAGAGATCGATACACCAACGTAGGTACAACAAAAAAAGAAAAAAAGTTAGAATTAAATTAATTATTAAAAGCTTCTGTTTTATAAGAGCTACTAATGATGAAAACTGTCAAAGAACCCTTGTTTTCTGAATAAGAAAGCAAGGGTTCTTTTCTTTTAACAATGTGTAACTTCTGATTATGGGTCGTGTCAAGAGATGTTCGTAATTTCCGATAGAAAAAAGAGTTTAAGCGACCTTGGTTAGTTTATTCATGGTTTTTTTTGATGTAGAGCTCTGTTTGCCGTCCAATTCACAGAATATTCCATAAGAAAAGAGGTCACTAGTTGAAGAGCAGAGAATCTTTCAGATCATTTTCCAATGTATCAATGGCCTTAGAAAAGCGCTTTTGGTAAGATTTTATAGGTGTTTTCTCCCCCTTAGATAAGCCATATAAGGTTTGATGCCAATCAAATCTCCTTGATATTTGAGAGTTTCACCATCGATTATTTCGAAGTAATGAAACGACGAAAAATCTGGAGCAAAAGAACCTTTGCAATAATAAAGCGAGAGAATAATTTATAACAAATTAAAAAACGAAATATTTTTAAAGCCTATGGGAAATATCTTCTATAAGCAATAGCATTAAATCTAAAAGGGATGGTAAAGGTTTGCTGTGAAATATACTTTGGGTTGTTTCCTCTTTATTCGTGAATTTTTGCTTTTTTTCAATATCTTTTCCTATCTCTATATCAACAAGTCAATGTCTTGAAACGACTCTACCAGCACTAACTAAATAGCCAAAGTACTTATTTTACAATGATGGAAAATTTCTTTTTTTGTTCACTTTTTCCGCTTTATATCAGAAAAATTTGAAGATAAAAAGATGAAATGATATACTTTGTAAAATGGATATCATAAATATATGGATAGGAGAAAAGCCAATGAAATTTAAACATTTAAAGCCCGTTCCTTTTCACCATGTAAAAATTACCGATGGAATTTGGCATCAATGCATTAATACAGTACGTAAAACAACAGTATTGGACTGTATTAAAAAAAGCGAACATGCAATTAACAACTTTAAGAAGGCTGCTGGAGTATTGCCAGGAGGATTTGAAGGAGTTTTTTTTGATGACGCAGATGTATACAAAATTATTGAAGGTATGGCTTATGTCTTAATGGACAGTGGAGACGTAGAGTTAGAAAAGCAAGCCGACGAACTGATAGATATTGTTTGTGCAGCACAACAACCAGATGGGTATATATTTAACTTTTTTGTTCTCAGTGAAATTAACAATCGCTGGACTGATATGGACCATCATGAGGCTTTTTGTGTTAGCCAACTGTTAGAAGCGGGAATTGCTTATTATCAGGCAACAAACAAAGATAAATTGCTTAATGCAGCCCTTAAAGCAGTTGACCAAATGATGGAAACTCTCTTAGCTGATCCTAGAGGATGGATTAGTGGCCATGAGGGAATTGAAATGGCATTGGTACGTTTATACAGGCTAAATGATGAAGAAAAATACTTGGAATATGCACAATGGTTTGTTGAGCAACGCGGTCATGTGAAGTTGCGCTTGCCTATTTCCTGGGAAAAAGAGTTTTTTACTGATGAATATTGTCAAAATGATGTTCCAGCCAGAGAACTTAAAAAAGTAACCGGACATGCAGTACGTGCTATGTACTATTATTCTGCCTTAGCAGATATTGCTTCTATTAAAGAAGACATAGAACTGGAAACAGCACTTTGTCGTTTATGGGATAATGTAAACCCACCCAATCTTTATATTACAGGTGGAATAGGGCAGTCTTCTTATAATGAAGGCTTTACAAAAGATTGGAGTCTTCCTAACTTAACTGCTTATTGCGAAACTTGTGCCTCTATTGGCATGGCATTTTGGAACCGTCGTATGACGTTCAATCATGGGGAAGCCCGTTATGGCGATTTAGTGGAAAGAGAACTGTATAATGGTATACTAGCCGGTATTTCATTAGAAGGAAATAAATATTTTTATGAAAATCCTCTATCTTCAGTAGGTGTTCATCATAGAAGAGATTGGTTTAATGTGCCTTGTTGCCCTACAAATTTAGTTCGATTTTTGCCTGCCGTAGGAGGGAATATGTATGCGACCTCTGAAAATAAAATATACATAGATCAATATATTCCTTCTATTTCAAATGTTCCTTTAGAAAATGGGGAGGCAAAATTACAAATAGAAACAAACTATCCTTGGGAAGGGGAAATAACAATTACTGTTGTTCAAGCGCCTGAAAACACCAGTTTATATTTGCGCAAACCAAATTGGTGTAAAAAATGGAAAATAGTTGTTGATAAAGAAGAAAATGAGATTGCGTTAGAACAAGGTTACTTACCTATAGATGTAACTGAGGGAAGTAAAATTCTTTTGTCGCTAGATATGCCTGTTGAGCGAGTATACGCTGACAAACGAGTACTGGAAAATACAGGAAGAGTTGCTATTATGAGAGGTCCACTGGTATATTGTGCAGAAGAGATGGATAATCCTGGGATTCCTACAGAATATTTCCATGCTGAGTTTTCATTACCGAAAAATCTAGAATTAACACCTAAATTTGAAAAAGAAATGTTAAATGGTGTAACTACCTTAGTAGGGGAAAATGTTCGCTTAATTCCATATTATTCTTGGGACAACCGCGATTCTGGCGGAATGGTTGTTTGGATGAAGGAGAAATAAAGTGCGAAGGGAAGATGAAAACCAAGTCTTTAGTATATTGATTGCAGATGATATGCCTATGCAAGTTCATATGCTGGAGGATTTTGTACGCAATCAACAACCAAATGCTTTAATTTATACAGCAGAAAATGGCGAAGATGTTTTGAAAATTATTTCAAAGGAAAAAATAGATTTGGTTTTATCGGATATTCGGATGCCCCAAATGGATGGGCTAGAAATGTTAAGACAAGTTCGTCGTATTTCAAAAAACACTTTGGTTGTGTTTATTACTGCCTATGCTCTATTTGAATATGCTCAAGAAGCATTACAAAATGGTGCTATTGATTTTATTGTAAAACCAGTTGATTATAAAGAATTGGAAGAAAAACTAATACTATGGGAAGAGCGCTTTTTTCTTGAACAAGAAAAGCGCTCTTCCCTTATTCAACAACAAGAAAAAATAATTTTACATAAATGGTTCTCTTTAGGATATGAAAAATTAGAAGAAGAAGGGAAAAGTATTCTCTCACAATGGATAAGAAGTGGCTGGATAGCAAATATTTTTGTTCCAAAAAGACAAAATCCTGATCATGTTTCTAATTTGTTTTTAAAAGAAATAAAAATTGTACTAGGAGAAAGGGTTTTCATGATTCCTTCTTCCAACGAAAAAAATAATTTTTTCCTTATTATTCAAGGGAAAGAGGAAAAAGAAGACTTATTGTTGTATAAGTTAAAAGAGTTGGCTCATCATGTCCAAGTTAGAGTAGGAATAAGTAGTTTTAAATCAATGTTACTAATAGATGTTGAAACAGGGAAAAAGAATAGCCAATATGGGCTAAATCAGGCCTTTTATCAGAACGAGTTGGTGGTTTTATCAGATAAAAATGATATCATACCTTCCCCTCCAATGGGTACGCCGGCAGAGTGGTTGAGCGGAGTTCTAGGGTCCGAGAAAGAAAGGGAAAAAAAGTTTAAAAAGCTGTTGAAAAACTTTCAAGCCCAGCAACCAAAAGTAGAACAGCTAAAAGAAAATACTATTTACTATATAGCCATAACCGATGAGCAAATTGACCCGAAAAAACAGGATGTTTCTTATATTAGTCAATGCTCTCAAAAGCTGCGGAATACTTTGTTATGGAAAGAATATATTGTTATTTTAGAAGAAAGTATTAACTACCTTGTAAATAAAGGAAAGAAAAATCAAGACAAACAAGATGATCCAATTAAAGATTCTGTGTTTTATATACAAAATCATTATGACAAACCACTTTCTTTAAGGGATATGTCAGAAAGATATTATTTGTCGCCAAAATGGTTCTCTTTTCTATTTAAGAAAAAAATTGGATTAGGCTTTGTAGAATACCTAACGGAATTACGATTGAGTAAAGCAGCAGAAAAGTTGCATAATTCAGAAAAACTGATATATGAAATTGCAGAAGAGTGTGGCTATCCTGACCCTAGATATTTTATTAGATCTTTTCAAAAAAAATATGGGATGTCTCCTACTCAATATCGGCGCTTAAAAAAGGGGGGTAAAGAATAATGAAAAAAAAAAGCTTTGTACGCCGGGCTTTAGTCAGTATTTTTTTAGTTAGTATGCTGGCTGTTGGTGTGTCTTCTTTTATTTTCTTTTGGCAAGAAAGAGAGATGGCTCTTGACTATGCCAAAACCCTTCAATCAGAAGAATTAAGTTGGAGCAAATCAATAATAGATCAAAATATCAATATAGCAGATGAACTTTTTAAAGGACTTCAAGCAGATCGATCACTTTTTCAGCTAATAAAAAACTTTGATTCTAAAAAAAGAAGCCCTACAGCTACAAATCGTGAATTTAAAGAAATTGTCAGTTCTCATCTTCCGTATACAAACCAAATTCACGCTGTTCAACTTTTCAGGTCGGATTTTGTTTTGTATAGTAAAAACCCAACATTAGCTTCCATTTATAATACTAAAAACGTTGAATTTATAATGAAAGCCCAAAATACAGATCATGTCTTCTGGGTTCCTACTTACGATTTTACAAAAGCCTACAATCATACATTAATACAAAATTATCCTATTAAGCATCGTTGGATTTTTTCTCTCGTGGGAAAGATGGAACCATATTCTTTTAATCAAAGCCGGTTAGAATATCTTTCTGATACGACAGAGCGGCCTATATTGGCTATTAGCTTCAATGAAGAATGGCTTATGAACTGTTTACCTGAAAGGAAGTATCCTAATGCAGTTTCTTTTATTGTAAATGATACTGGAGAATATTTGACCCATACTCAAAGAGACTTACTTGGGGAACCTGTTCTAGAAGAACTTGCAGATGTTTTCAAAAAGGAACGGGAAAAAGGGGAAGAAAAGATAGAGTATAATAAACAACAGAACTTGTTATTTTTCAATACCTTGGATAATGGATGGAAAATTGCTACACTTGTGCCCATGGAAGATATTTTGGCAGATGCAATTAGAGGGATTTACCAGCCGTTTTTTATCGTGACACCTATTATTGCTTTGCTATGTTTATTGCTTAGTTGGTCTATTTCTCGTGCACTTTCCAAACCACTTAGACAGTTAACAGCTGCAATCAAGCAAGTAGAACATGGTGATTTTGATGTTTTTTTGCCCGATACCCATGATGAATTTAGTTTAGTGATGAACAGCTATAATTCAATGACCAAACGTATAGAAGAATTGATAGAAGAAAATTATCAAACAAGAAATCATGAACAGGAAAAAGAGATGATGGCTTTGCGCTATCAAACAAATCCTCATTTTTTGTAATGCTTTAAATATATTACATATGAATGCAATAAAAGAAAACAGCCGTGGAACAGCAGATTTGATTTTATTATTATCCCAAGTAATGCGTTATATTATTCGCGATCAAAGAGATATTGTTACGGTAAGGGAAGAAATAGATAATGTGCAAAAATATTTTAGGTTAATTAGTGTTGGATATGAGCAGAGAATTCAATTGGAAATTGATTTCCAACAAGCGGTCTTAGAGTACCCAATTCCAAAATTAAGTATACAACCTTTGGTAGAGAATGCAGTTCAACATGGTTTAGGTAATGTTAATAGGAATGGATTAATTCGCATTACAGGAAAATTAATTGACAATGGTTTATATATCTATATTGAAGATAATGGACAGGGAATGAAAAGTGAAACAGATCCTCTACATGAAACGGATAGGGGTTCTATAGGTATGGCAAATGTAGCTAAAAGAATTAGATTTTTATTTGGAGAAAATAGTAGTCTTACAGTAGCTCAATCACAGTTGGGAGGAGTAATGATTACAATTTGCTTAAGTTATGATATGAAAAATATTTAGAGAAAACAGGAAAAAGTACACTAAGCAAGAATTTATCCAATTTATTTATTTTCTCCTTTTCGTTATAATAAAGTTATAGAAAAGAACCTACATATTATACATTTTGAAAGGAAAGATTCTCATGAAAAAAATCCTGTCTCTAGTTCTTACTTTAATTTTGTCCCTAAGTCTTGTTGCTAGTGTTGGAGCCGAAGGCAAAATTTTCGAAGGTCACTCTCTTGTATATACTGGATGGGGAGATATCTCTGAACAAGCTGCAACTCAAGCAGTTATTGACAAGTTTAAAGAAGATACTGTATTTGTATTACCGACAATTATGATACCAAAATTACTGCTATGATTGCAGCAGGAGAAACCATTGACGTTGGTCAAATGGAGAGTGGGTCTATTGGTTACAAACTGGCTGAAGAAGGGATGTTTGAAATTTTAGACCCCTATCTAGAAAAAGATGGTATTGACATTAATGATTATGTTCAAGGGGCTGCCTACTATAATAATGATGGTGAGCTTATTTCGTATAGTGGTTGTGTTGAGTTAATCCAAATGTTCTATACTAAAGAAGCTTTTGATGAAGTGGGCATCGAGTATCCTCCAAGTGATCCAGATAAAGCATGGACTTGGGATGAATTTGTGGAAGTTGCTATGAAACTTACCAAAGATGCAAATGGACTAACTCCTTTTGATGAAGGGTTTGATCCAGATAATATTGTTCGCTATGGTGTGAACATGGGTGCTTGGTGGGCAACTTGGGGTTCTTTTGTCCTTTCCAACGGCGGAAATGTTTCAGATGCTGATGGGAATTTTACCTTAAACCAACCAGCTGCTACACAAGCTCTTCAAAATATTGCTGATCTGGCATTAGTAAATTATTGTATGCCTACAGCAACTGCTCGAGAGGGTATGCCTGGAACAGATGTTGCACTACTAACCGGTGCATATGCCATGGTAATTGATGGTCAATGGCTAGCTCTCACGTTGGCTGATACTGGTGTGGAGTTTGATGTTGCTGCTTTACCTAAAATGGGCGAGAAGTGTGCATCTTTAAGCACTAACGGTATGAACGTTATTATGAAAAACAGCAAAGAAAAAGAAGCGGCATGGACTCTTTTGCAATACATCAATGACCCAAGTGTTGAAATTACTCTTTTCAGAAACGGGAATCGTCTTCCTTCAGAAAGAAAATGGTTAACTGAGCAAGAGTATTTAGATCAATGGATAGGAGAAAATAACCCTGCTCGTCCTTCTGGGTATGATGGCATTATTAAAATGTTAATGAACAATGCTCATGCGCCGCTCACAGGTGATATTATTAATTTTCCTGATATGATTGATATTGTTAATATCGAAGTAGATGAGTTGATGTATGGAAATAAAACCGCTCAACAGGCTATGGATGATGCAGCAACTAAAATCGAAAGTGCAGGAATTGAGCTTGGATTAAGATAACTGCAATAGTAATTAAATGCGTTTACTTAGGGATGAGGTCATACCGGCCACATCCCTCTTTTTTAAAATAATAAAAGAGGTGTCATACTGGTGGCAAAAAATAAAAAATATATAATGAAAACATCCTATAACCGTTCTGAAACAGTTGCAGGTTGGAGTTTTGCTTTACCCGCTATTATCGGTTTTGTTTTACTTACATTGGTTCCGATGATTGTTTCTTTAGTTTTGAGTTTAACGGATTATAGTGTTTTTAAATCAGGAATAAACTTCATTGGCCTAAAAAACTATGCAACTATGTTTGGACCTTCAGATGTATTTTTTTGGGACGCTCTTAAAGCAACGGGCTATTACACGCTACTAAATGTTCCTTTATCTATTTTAGTTGCTTTTATAATTGCTTTGGCACTGAATACTGATATAAAGGGAAGAGGAATATTTCGCTCTATTTTCTACCTTCCTTCCATTCTACCAGCAGTAGCAAGCTGTGTAGTGTGGTTATGGTTATTAAATCAACAATATGGTTTGTTTACCAGTGTAGTAAAAGCATTTGGGCTGGGAACACCAGGGTGGCTTTGGGATAAAAATACAGTTATTCCGTCTATTGTTATGACAGAACTCTGGCGTACAGGGGGAACCATGGTAATCTTTTTAGCAGGCCTTCAGGGAATCCCTCGGGTTTACTACGAAGCTTTGGAGGTTGACGGAGGAAATGGATGGCATAAACTTATTAATATAACAATTCCTTTGCTAACACCTACAATCTTTTTTAATATGATCATGGCCATAATTAACTCTCTACAAGTATTTACCCAAGGTTATATTATGACTAAAGGCGGCCCGGGGAACAGTTCATTATTTTATGTTCTTTATCTTTATAGGCAGGCTTTTGAAAAAGCAAATATGGGTTATGCCAGTGCTTTAGGGTGGTTTTTAATGATTGTTATTTTCATTTTAACAATGATTGTTATGAAAACACAGAACAAATGGGTTTATTATGAGGGGGAATAAGAATGGATAAAAGAAAAAAAATATATAAAAAGATAGGTAGATTTTTTCTATATGTGGGGCTAATTGCCTTTGGATTTGTTGCTATTTTACCTTTTATTTGGATGTTTCGCTCTTCTTTTATGACGGTGAAGCAAATTTTTCTTATGCCTCCACAGTGGATACCAGAACCATGGACCCTGCAAAACTATAAAGATGTAATTCAACAAACGGATATTATAAAGTATTTTGGAAACACTTTTTTTATTGTTATTATGAACTTAATTGGGGTTTTGTTAACCAGCAGTATGGCAGCATATGCTTTTTCTCGTCTTCGCTGGCGAGGAAGAGATAAAATATTTACACTTATATTAACTTCTATGATGCTACCTTCAGCAGTTACTTTAATTCCTGTGTATATAGGTTGGAGTCGTTTAGGATTTATTGATACTTATGCTCCTTTAATTGTTCCTGCCTTCTTGGGTGGGGGAGCTTTCAATATCTTCTTAATGCGTCAGTTTTTTATGACTATTCCCAGAGAGCTTGATGAAGCAGCGCTAGTGGACGGAGCATCACGATTTAGAATTTATTGGAACATAAATATTCCAATGGCCATGTCGGCTATGGTTGTGGTAGGATTATTTACTTTCATGAATACATGGAATGATTTTTTTAATCCGCTGATTTATTTAAACACAATGTCCAAATACACTGTGGCGGTTGGTTTACAAAACTTGCTCGGGAAATATACGTCAAAGTGGAATATTGTGTTAACAGCCTCAGTTATTGTAACAATGCCTTGTGTTTTAGTGTTTTTAATCGGACAAAAACATATTATGGGGGGTATTGCTTTAACAGGAATGAAAGCATAACGTGATAGAAAAGTACTAACCACAGGTCTATTTGTTCAAAAAGGAGAAAAAAATGATTCCTTCAAATTATTTAGAAAAAGTATATGCTGGTTTTCTTGGTATGGATATTGGTATGCGTTTAGGTGCGCCGGTAGAGTCAGGATTTTGGACTGTAAAACGCCTTCAAGATGTTTACGGTGATATTCGTGGCTATATACGTGATTATAAACATTTTGCAGCAGATGATGATATTAACGGACCGGTATATTTTATTCGGGCATTGGAAGACAATCAAGGAGCAGAACCTACTGCACAAGCAGTTGCAGAAACCTGGTTGAACTATGTTAGAGAAAATATTGGTTTTTTTTGGTGGGGAGGATATGGAGTAAGTACGGAGCATACGGCTTTTTTAAATTTAAAAAATAAAGTTCCCGCACCACAGTCAGGTTCGATTCTTCAAAATGGATTAACCGTTGCTGAACAAATTGGCGGACAAATTTTTATAGATACATGGGGATTGGTTGCTCCTAATGATCCGTCTCGAGCTGCAAATTATGCAAAAAAGGCGGCTTCCGTAAGTCATGATGGAGAAGCACTTCATGGTGCTGCCTTTATTGCAGCTTGCATCAGTGCGGCTTTTACCTTAACAACAATTGAAGAAGTTATCAAAGCAGGCCTGGGACAAATTCCTTCAAATAGTTTATATGCTCAAGTTGTACAAGAGGTATGTCTCCAGTATCAAAAAGAGCCGGAAGATTGGAAATCTTGTTATCGTTTGCTTGTAAATAGTTGGGGATATGATCGTTATGGAGGGGTATGTCATATTATTCCCAATGCAGGTGTATGTGCTTTAGCTCTTTGTTATGGACAAGGAAACTTTGCTCGAACGATTGAAATTGCAACCATGTGTGGGTGGGATACAGACTGTAATGCCAGTAATGTGGGTACAATTGTAGCTGTAATGACAGGACTTAAAGGGATACCAGATCATTATAGGGAGCCTGTTAACGATGAGGTTGTTTTAAGCGGAATATCCGGTTACTTAAATATTTTAGATATACCTACTTTTGTTAGATCATTAGCTTTTTGGGGGTATACGTTAGCAAAAGAAAAAAGCCCCGAAGGACTAAAACCAATTAGCGGAGAAATTGATTTTGATTTTTCTCTGCCAGGGAGCACACATGGATTTATTTTTAAAAGTGATGAACCAGAGTATTCTAAACACCTAAATAGTGAGAAGGGATATGGTGTTTTAATTGATCGGGCTTCAAGAAGTAACAAAGGATGCAAGCTATATTATAAACCTTTTTGGCGTAGGGAAGATTTTGATGATGAACGGTATTCGCCTGTGTTTTCTCCTACAGTATATTCAGGACAAACCCTTAAAATGACCTTTGCATATGA
>CAZEIB010000007.1:19858-26822 GCA_964511785.1 uncultured Oscillospiraceae bacterium | reverse complement strand
GTCATGTTCCTTTACCCCTTTCAAAATAAAAATATGCCCCTAAAGGGGGCAGGTAAAGTACCATTCATACATAACTTTGATACTTAGCTCTTCTCTCATCCAGACTATACTGTCGGCCTTGGAATTTCACCAAGTCAGCTGGTTTACACCAGGTCGCGGGCTATACCGCCGGTAGGGAATTTCACCCTGCCCCGAAGAAACACTATTCTTTTCTGCTAAAGCATACCATGCTGTAAAAACTTTGTCAATAATTTAGCAACATTGTAAAAAGGAAAATTTATTTATAAATCGAATGTATATATCATTCGACCTGTTTTATAATGATTATTGGAGGGGTTTCTTATGCCTGTTCGTCCTTTAACTAAAGAAGAAATGATTGAAAAAAATCGTTTAAGTGCCATTTGTTTTAATGTTTTATTTGATAAAGAAAAAGTTACTCGTTTTCTTGAAGAAGAAGAAAATCCTGAAAAAGGATATTGGGGCTTTTTTGATGAGACCAACCACTTACAGGCTGCTTTAGCTGCCTTTGAATATTCTGTATTTTTTCAAGGAGAAATTGTAAAAATGGCAGGAATAGGAAATGTAGTTAGCCTACCGGAAGCTCGTCATGGCGGGAAGGTTCGTGAACTTTTTTCTGCTTCTTTACAACAAGCTTATAAAGAGGATGTAATTTTTTCAACTCTCTATCCCTTTTCTCATTCCTATTATGAGAAATTTGGATATGCTCTAGCTTTAGGGGCTACAAAATATACTATTTCCCTAGAAGCCTTTCCTACACTTGATCAAAGCATTTGGGCAAAGCAAATAACTACCCGCAAAGACTTGGAAAAAGCCGTTTCAATTTACAATCAATTTAATTTTTCTTATAATTTATCTGCAAATAAAAGCCTTCATCAGTGGAAGAAGGCTTTACCGAAAGATTATTACAGCGAGGGAAAATATTTTTACTTATTAGGAAGTCAGGATGAACCTAATTGTTTTATTGCCTACCATTATGAAAAAGACAATAACACAACCACTATGATGGTAGATCATTTTGTTTTTTCCTCTTCAATTGGCTTATTCAATGCTTTCCAGTTTTTTAAACGTTTTTCCGGTCAGTATGAAAGGTTTGTTTTCACCTTACCCAACAACATTCCCCTCATGTATCTCCTCTCTAATCCCTATCAAGGAGCCATGGAAGTTGGGCCGCAGCCAATGGTAAGGGTAATTAATCCTAAAGCTGTTTTATCTATTCTTGCTAAAAACCAACCGGATGTTTCTTTTTCAATTGCTATTCACGATGCTTTTTTTCCAAAAGCCAATGGGTTTTGGAAAATAGATAAGGGAAAAGTTCATACGATATCTACACAAACTACGGATATCTCCTTAAATATTACCACTTTTTCCCAGCTGGTCTGCGGAGTTCTGACTTTAGATGAGTGTATATATAAAGAAGAATTTGCCCTTAATCCAGTTTTAAAGGATGATCATAACATAAAACAGTTTTTTTCTGTAAATCCTTTTTATTTAACCGATATTTTTTAATTAAAACAATAAAAAAGCTATAGGTAACAATATACTGGCTGTAGAAAACAGAACAATTCCAAGTACCATCCATTCTTTCCGCTTATCTAGCCTTTTTTCCATTCTTTTCATATCTTTCTTCCTTCTTTTAATTTTTTTAAAACACCCTTTTTCATCATTATTAAAAAACAAATGATGAAAGTGGCTTTCTTTTTATTCTTTTTTTTCGCCTTTTAATCTATTCATGCGATTTTGAAAAAACGAGGAACTGTTAAAACGCTCTTTTTTGTAAATATCTTTAACAAGTTCTTTTTTCTATTCTCTATTTTTCAACTCTCTTTGCCCATCTTAATGCCAATGTCAGCTATTTCTTTGCCTTTCTATCTCTCACCCATCTAAAAGGTGCTGTTATCTTTCGCCCAATTTTATAGGAAGGGGATGAAATAATTCCTTCTATTTCTCTTTCTTTTAAAATCTTTTCATTCTTATATCTATTAATTTCTCTCTCTTTTTTCTCTAATTCCCAGTTATGCTCTTTATGATAGGTGTTTAGGGGATGGTTTTCTAAAAGAGTATAGAAAAGTAATTCTTTCTGCCCTTCGCCTTCAAAGGAAACTTTTTCTCCTCTTGCCTCCACTCTTTTATAAGCCCTATACATTCCTTCAAAAATAAGGGTTAAGAAAAGACAACTTCCTTCATAAGCTACAGAAGACAGTGTGCCACTAGTGATTTTCTTTAGTATTTCTAAATAAGTAATAAAATATCCGAATACATGTTTTGAAGTGGTAAGTGTGGTAGTAATCGAATCATCCCTCATTCTTCGATAAAAAAGCGCTTGATGAATATGAATCGCCCTTTGCCCTTTCATTAGTACATCGTAGATAAACAAATTATCCTCATGATAAATTCCTTCAAAAAAAGAAATATGGTTCTCATGCAAAAACTCTCTTCTTAAAAACAAAAGGCAAGCACTGGAACGCAATTCATCATTTTTTAGAAAATCTAAAAAAAGTTCTTTCCCTTGCTTCAAAATTTCTTTGGTTTTAGGTCTTATATAGTGAGAAAATTCTGTTTCAATCATTTGATCATTTTCTTCTTTAAAACTTTTACCATCGAAACAAATCACATCTAGGTGATCTTTTTCTCCAATATTATAAAGATTTTCGATTGCCTTTATATCCAGTTTATCGTCTGAGTCAAAGTAGTAAATATATTTTCCTTTTGCTTTTCTTGTTCCTATATTTCTAGCATGGGATAAACCATGATTTTCTTGATTAATAATGGTTATTCTTTCATCTTCTCCTTGATGATTTAGAAGTATTTCTAAACTATAATCCGTAGAACCATCGTTAATACAAATAATTTCCAAGTTTCTATAACTTTGCAAGCGAATAGAGTTCATTGCGTCGTCTAAATATTTTTCCACATTATAAACCGGCACTATAACACTTACCAATTCCACCAAGATTCTCTCCTAACTATAGTTTTATCCTCTATTAAAAACTTCCTATAAAAAACTTGTATTTCTTTTTAACTTTCTACTATAATTTTCTGCGCCTCTTCTAAAAACATTACTTGATAGGTAGCTTTTTTGTTTCGTTGGTTTTCTAAAGTTAACCAAATAGAGTCAATTCCTGCACGGTTAGCTGCACCAATATCGGCTTTTAAGCTATCTCCTAAAAAAACCACCTTCCCTTTATCTATTTGATGTTTATCAATGGCTTTGTTAATCATTTTAGGGTCAGGTTTAGCCTTGCCTATTTCTTCACTAATCCATATATCATTAATAAAGTTTCTAATTTCTGATAATGCTAATCTACTTTTTTGTACAAAAGTTATTCCATTTGTCACAATTTCAACGGGCATATAGTTGCTTATATTTTTAACAAAATCAGTAGCACCAGGTAACAGATAATATCCCTTGGCCAACTGCTCTTCGTAATACGTTTCAATCTCAATCCCCCTGCCTTCTTCTCCCTTCAGGACCAGATACCATTTTTCAAAGCGAGTTTCTTGAATATTTTTTTGGGAAATTTTCCCTTTTTCATACTCATCCCATAATTCTCTGTTAATCGTTTGATACAAGTCTATGCTTTTTGCCTCGTACTCAATCCCATATTTTTCAAAGGTATTTTTTAATGACACCTCTTCCGTTTTATCAAAATCAAACAAAGTATGGTCTGCATCTACTAACAATAATTGGTATTTCATCTTCCGCCTCCTTTTCTTTTATCTTACCATTTTTAAAGATATAAAAACAGATTTTTAAGTACAATCTAAAAAAATTTTTTTCTATAAAAATCTATGTTATAATTATATTGTTAAATCATATTAAAGTAGGTGACTTTTTTGTCAAAAATCTTTATTGAAAATTATATTGGAAAACAAATTCACATGATAGGTATTGGCGGCTCTAGCATGTCCGGTTTAGCTAAAATGCTTGTATCTTTAGGGTATCAGGTCTCAGGTTCCGATAATGCTAAAAGCCATACTACCGATCAGTTGGAGTTGCTGGGAATCACTGTTTTTATTGGTCACAATGAAAATAATATAAAAGAGGCTGACCTTGTTGTATATTCTGCAGCTATTTTAGAAGATAATCCTGAAAGAGAAGAAGCAGACAGACGTCAGATTCCTTCAATGGACCGAGCAGCGCTTTTAGGCCAATTAATGAAAAACTATTCAGAATCTATAGCCATTTCCGGTACCCACGGAAAAACCTCTGTAACTGGTATGCTTTCCCAAATTCTTATTGAATCTCAAGTGGATCCTACTATTCATATTGGTGGAAATTTGGATTTTATCGGAGGCAATATTCACATTGGACAAGCCCCCTTATTTATTACAGAGGCTTGTGAATTTAACGGTAGTTTCTTACATATGTCTCCTACCATTGCAGTAGTTTTAAACATTGAAGAAGATCATTTAGATTATTATAAAGATATTCATCATATTGAATCAACCTTTGCTTCTTTTGTTTCTTTACTACCTGAAAAGGGTCTGTTAATTGGTAATGGAGACGACGAAAGAGTTGTTAAATTAATGAATAATTCCAATAAAAAATTTGTTTCTTTTGGAATCTCCTCTGTAAACGATTTTTACCCTGAAAATTTAACCTTTAACACTCTTGGAATGGGTTCCTTCACCTTTATGAATAAAGGCACTTCTTTAGGAAAAGTTCATTTAATGGTCCCAGGTGTTTTTAATGTACTCAACGCCCTAGCAGCTTTAACTACTGCTTTTTATTTAAAAGCGGATATGGATACCGCTTGTCTATCCCTCTCTCATTTTGTTGGTGTTCACCGACGTTTTGAAAAAACAGGAGAAGTTGACGGGGTTGTTTTATACCATGATTATGCCCACAACCCCACTGAAATGTCTAATATTCTTTCCGTAGCAAAAATGCAACCTCACAATCGCCTTTGGGCCGTGATGCAACCTCATACCTATAGCCGAGTTAAAAGACTTTTTAAAGACTATTTAACCTGTACAAAGGAAGCGGATTTTACTTTGGTTACTGATATTTATGCTGCCAGAGAAAAAGATCCAGGAGATATTCATTCATCAATGATTGTCAACGGAATGAAAGAGCATCACATTAACGCACACTTAACGCCAACTTTTGACGATACAGAAGCTTATTTAAGAGCTCATTGGCAACCTGGAGATTTGGTAATCACCATGAGTTGCGGAAACATTGATTTGCTTAATGAGCAAATTCATAACCATGGGGATACGGAATAAACAAATTCCTTTTAAAAAAAGTCGCCAAATAGCGACTTTTTTTAGTCTTGATATCTTTCAGGTAAAGTGAATTTAAAATTCGCTTTAGCAGTAACCGTATTTCCATTCGCATCCACTGCAGTTGCATAAACATATAAATGCTCTGTGGTTTTTTTCCATATATAGGAAAAGGGAGTCTTTACTTCATCTCCGTACTTTTCCTCAGTTAAGGATTTTTTTACAGTAATCTGATAAGGAGCAGTGCCTCCAGTCGCTTGAACTGCATAGTTTATCTTTACTTTTACTGCTTGATCCGCTTCATATAAAGTTCCTCCTGAATCCCAGCAAAAAATCCCTACTGTCAATCCCGTTTCTTCATCAGTTACAACGTCAGTATAACCCGATTTTCCTTTTTCAATCATTCCCCACTCTAATAAAGATTGAAGTTCTGAGGATACAACTGTAGGATTTAATGCTACCTCATTCATTAGTTGTAGCTTTGTTAAAGCAATTTCCATTTTTTTATCAAATTGTTGATTTATATCTTCTTTTTTTAAATACCCTAGCTGATAAAGTTTGTTTTTAATTTCAAGTACTTGATTTCCTTTTTCTTTATTGGTAATAGGAGAGTAGGTTCCTTCTGCGCCCATGAACTCAAGAAATTCACTTTTAACAAATCCAATTTCATCTTTATATACTGCCTTTGTCCACTCTTCACCTACTTCAATGGTGCGAAGAACTGACCCATTAGGAATTTTCTTTACAATTTTTCCTTTAGGTTTGTTTTCTGCTCGCATATTCAAGCTGCCTTTATTTTTAGTAAATACTTTTGCATAGCCTAATAACTCTGTATTTTCTACCATGTTGGTTTCTTCCGTCTTAAGGTTGGTTTCTTCTGCCAACCCATTTATAGAAATAATTAGCGTTAACAAAATTAAACATATTAAAGTTATATTAAATATTTTTTTCACCAAATTTCCTCCTTTACCTCTATTCCTTTATTTATTTTACTTTTTCTATTTGCCCCTGTCAACAAATTAATAAAAGATCAGTTTTATCCAAATTCATTCTATTATTCATAAAAACCCTATCTAATTTACTTTACTTTATGAATAATAATGTATAATATAGTACTAACATTCTGTGTTGATATCTTATGGAGTCAAACCTTTTTAGAATGTTTCACTAGAAATATCGTCAGGTATCTTTTGAACTTGAACGGAGGAATTTTATGAAAACTAAATCACACTCTTTAACCAGCAAAGAAAAAACTTACCGTATTACCATTTTAGGGCTGTTAACAGCAGTTCTAGTTCTTCTCGTATTTACACCTTTAGGAATGATTCCAATAGGTCCCATTGCTATTACCTTAGCCCATTTACCTGTTTTACTTGGTCTGTTTGTTGAAGGACCTGTTGTAGGTGTTTTATTAGGATTAATTTTTGGATTGTTAAGTTGTTTTAGAGCCTATATTTCTCCAACTTCTTTATTAACCCCCTTTTTCCAAAATCCCCTGGTTTCAGTATTGCCTAGGGTTTTACTCCCTTTGTTCGCTTGGTTTATCTTTTCTTTTTTATCTAAACTGATTAAAAAAGAAAAAATTCGATATGCCCTTGTAGGATTGCTTTCCAGTATTTTTCATACAATTTGTGTGCTAGGTATGCTTATGCTACTACACGGTCAACAAATATTATCTACAGTCCAAACTACCTTGCCTCAGTTTGCCAACACAAGT
>CAZEIB010000007.1:5834-19848 GCA_964511785.1 uncultured Oscillospiraceae bacterium | reverse complement strand
TCTATTGCTTTACCAAATGGCATTCCCGAAGCCATAATTACTGCACTAACCATTCCCCCTTTGGTGTTAAGTATTAAAAAATTTAAAAAAAGAATGTAACAAGGAGCTTCCAGATGAAAATTTTTGCTATGGATGTAGGAAATACCAATATTAAAACTGCTTTATTTCATGATGATAAAATGGAAAAATACTGGCGTATTTCCACCAATCATACCTATACCAGTGATGAGTACGGCATTATTTTAAATAATTTATTTGCTCACGAGGGGCTTTCCATGAAAGACGTTGATAAAGTCATTATTTCAAGTGTTGTTCCTACAGTAAATTTTACTTTAGAGCATATGTGCCAAGATTACTTTGAAAAAGATCCTATGTTTGTTGTTCCTGGTATAAAAACCGGTATTAATATTAAATATGAAAACCCCAAAGAACTAGGTAGCGATAGGATTGCCAATGCTGTAGCCGCCTATAGCCAATACGGAGGACCTTGTATTTATATTGATTTTGGTACTGCAACCACCTTTGGGGTTGTTGATGAAAAAGGTTCTTTTTTAGGTGGGTGTATTTGCCCAGGTATTAAAATAGCCAGTGAAGCCATTGTTTCAGGAGCCTCCAAGCTTCCTCGTTTTGAACTGGTAAAACCCCCTACCATCATTGGCAAAAATACTATTACTAACTTGCAGTCGGGCCTTATTTATGGTTATGTTGGGCAAGTAAATTACATTGTAAGAAAAATGAAACAAGAATTAAAACAAGAAAATGTATTTGTTGTTGCAACGGGTGGTCTGGCATTGTTAGTTGCTGGCGAATCAAACGCCATAGATAAATTAGATGGTTTTCTTACTTTAAAGGGTTTAAGAATGATTTCACAGTTAAATGCAGAATAGTGCAAATTTGTTATACCAGGTTTATTATAGATGGACATTAACATTTAAAGGATTGAAATAATTTATGTTTGAACAATTCAAAGAAGATATTCAAACCATTATGGAAAGAGATCCTGCAGCTAAATCTCCTATCCAAATTTTTTTCTTTTATCCCGGTTTTAAAGCTGTTAGAATGTATCGCAAAGCCCATAAGTATTATGTAAAAAAGCATTTTTTTCGAGCTCATTGGTTAACCAACCGTATGCGTAAAAAAACCGGTATTGAAATCCACCCCGGTGCAACCATTGGTAAACGATTGTTTATTGATCATGGTGCTGGAATTGTCATTGGAGAAACCAGTGTTATTGGAGATGATGTTACCCTCTACCAAGGCGTTACACTTGGAGGCACAGGTAAAGAAAGTGGTAAACGTCACCCCACCCTTGGCAACTATGTTACAGTAGGCGCAGGAGCCAAAGTCCTTGGGTCTATTACCGTTGGTAATAACAGCAAAATAGGTGCGGGAGCCATTGTGTTAAAAAATGTACCTAAAAACAGTACAGTCGTTGGAAATCCGGGCAGAATTGTTGAGAAGAAAAGAACTTCTGCCCTATTGGAGGTAGACTTAGATCAAGTAAATCTTCCTGACCCTGCTATGGAGCAATATGTTCAAATTACTTCTCAACTTAACAACCTTACTGCCTGTATCCGTCAATGTGAAACTTTATCAAAAGTATTTAACGATATTCAGTCTTCTTCGGAAGAAAATCAACCTACTACCATAACAAATAAAAGTGCTCAATTGGAGGAAGAAAACCGTGAAAATTTATAACAGTCAAAGCCGAAAAAAAGAAGATTTTATTCCATTACATGAAAATAAAGTAAACATTTATGTTTGTGGCCCAACTGTTTACGATTATTTTCATGTAGGCAATGCAAGGGCATTTCTTTCTTTTGATTTATTACGTAGATATTTAGTTTATAAGGGCTACGACGTTACCTACGTTCAAAACTTTACAGATATTGATGATAAAATGATTATAAGAGCTGGTGAAGAAGGCATTACTGTTAATCAGTTAGCAGAGCGCTTTATTTCTGCCTATTTAGAAGATGCCGCCGCCCTTGGAATTACCCCTGCTGATATTCACCCAAGGGCCACAGAACATATTCCTCAAATCATTTCTTTAATTGAAGATCTTATTCATAAGGAAAAGGCCTATGTGGGCAAAGGAAATGTTTATTACCACGTGCGCTCTTTCCCCGGTTACGGTTCTCTATCCGGTCAAAACATTGAAGATTTAGAAGCGGGTGCATCTCAAAGAGTACAAAATCCTGAAGAATCTGATAAACGAGATCCTTTAGATTTTACCTTGTGGAAGGCATACAAAGAAGGAGAACCTTATTGGGAAAGCCCTTGGGGCAAAGGAAGGCCTGGTTGGCACATTGAATGTTCCGCCATGTCTATGACCCACTTAGGAGAAACCATTGATATTCACTGCGGTGGCTCTGACCTAATCTTTCCTCACCACGAAAATGAGATTGCGCAATCAGAAGGAGCAACAGGCCATCCCTATGTACGTTACTGGATGCATAACGGTTTTATTAATATTAACAATGAAAAAATGTCTAAATCTAAAAACAATTTTTTTACCATTAGAGATATTAAAAAAGAATTTGATTTAGAAGTAGTACGTATGTTTTTACTCTCTTCCCATTATCGAAACCCCATTAACTTTAGTAAAGAGCTGATTGAACAGGCCCATAGCGCCTTAAATCGTTTATATACTGCCAAAAACCAGCTCCTCTTTTTAAAGGACTATGGTACGAATTCTTCTTTTTCTCAAGAAGATCAGAATTTTTCTGCTTTTTTAGGTGAAAGCAAAAAAGCTTTTGATAACGCTATGGATGATGATTTAAATACTGCTGATGCTTTGGGGGTTATTTTCGAACTTGTGCGTAAAGCCAATGGCTATTTAAGTGAGGAAAGTCCTGTACTTCTTATTAATCAAACGCTGGAAGTTTTCTCTCAGCTTACCGGGGTATTAAATATTGTTTCAAAAACAGAAACCCCTTTACCAGAAGCAATCCAATCTTTAGTAAACCAACGTGCCCATGCAAGGGCAGAAAAAAACTGGGCGTTAAGTGACGATCTTCGTAACCAAATTCAAAACCTTGGATATATTTTAGAAGATACTTCTCAAGGGCAAAAAGTACGTAAAGAATTATCTTAGAAATTTTTCAGGAAAAAACTATGAAAAACAAAGAAAGAAAACATCATCCTTTTTTAAACATTGCCTATTACTTTTTTTTATTCTTAGCTCTATTACTTTTTTCCCTTATTCTCTTTCGTTTTTTCTATAAACCTTCTGTTTTTTTTGAAAATAAATTTTCTGCTAATCAAAATATTCCTTCACATAGTATTCCTTTATCAGAAGTTGCCTTACCACTTTCTTCAACCAACATCACTCCATTTTCTATTCAAAATGCAACTTTTGACCAATTAATCACTCTCCCCGGAATTGGCCCTGTAACTGCACAAAATATTCTTGATTTTTCTCATCTTCATGGCCCTTTTCATTTTCCTGAAGACTTGCTTTTTGTAAATGGCATTGGTGAAGCTACCTTGGAAAAAATCTTACCTTATCTGTTGTTTGACGAGTAAAGATTCTTTCCTCAAAAAAAGACTAACTTTTGGTTAGTCTTTTTTTGAAATTCTCTGAATTATTTTATTTTATGCTTTAGGAAAACACTCTTTTCCCAAATAACCTGCATCTTCCCTTAACTTTTCTTGAATTCTAATAAGTTGATTATATTTTGCCACACGTTCACTACGGCTTGGAGCCCCAGTTTTAATTTGTCCTGCATTTATAGCCACAGCTAAATCTGCAATGGTAGTATCTTCCGTTTCACCGGATCTATGGGAGATAACTGTAGTATACCCTGCTTTATGCGCCATTTGAATGGTTAATAGGGTTTCGCTTAAACTGCCAATTTGATTAAGCTTAATTAAAATAGAGTTTCCGCAGCCCATCTCAATGCCTCTTGCTAAGCGCTCGCTGTTCGTTACAAACAAATCATCCCCCACCAATTGTACTTTATGGCCTAAGCGCTCTGTTAATTTTTTCCATCCTTCCCAATCCTCTTCATCTAATCCGTCTTCAATAGAGGCAATGGGATATTTATTCACTAAATCTTCCCAAAAAGAAATTAATTCATCTGTAGTAAACTTACTTTGTTTTTTTGGTAGTAAATAGCCGCCGTCTTCGCTTTTCCACTCACTGGCAGCAGCGTCAATAGCCAGCATAAAATCTTTACCGGGGGTAAAACCTGCTACTTCAATGGCTTTTAGTAAATAAACAATGGCTTCTTCATCTGAAGGAAGATTTGGCGCATAGCCTCCTTCATCACCAACGGCTGTTGAAAGCTGATCTTTTTTTAATATACTCGCCAAAGTATGGAATACTTCCGTACACCAGCGTAAACCTTGTGTAAAATCTGTAGCTCCAACAGGCATAATCATAAATTCTTGTATGTCAATATTGTTAGAGGCATGTTCTCCCCCATTTAATACATTCATCATCGGCACTGGCAAAACATGGCCGTTAATTCCTCCGATAAAGCGATATAAGGGAATTTCCAAAGCTTTAGCTGCGCTGTGAGCAGCAGCTAAAGATACTGCTAAAATGGCATTGGCCCCTAATTTGCTTTTATCTTTGGTGCCATCTAAATCAAGCATAGCTTTATCAAGTGCACTAATGTCAGTGGCATCCATACCAACTAGCCTTTCTTTAATCAGGGTGTTAACATGTTCTACTGCTTTTGAAACTCCTTTTCCTCCATAACGACTAGGGTTTTTGTCTCGTAATTCTAAAGCTTCAAATTGACCGGTTGATGCACCGCTTGGCACTGCAGCAGTACCTTCTACGCCACACTCTAATAATACAGTTGCCTCAACAGTGGGATTGCCTCTGGAGTCTATAATTTCTCTACCTTGGATATCTATAATTTTTGTAAACATAAAATTCTCCTTTGATAATATCATTTCATTTTTCATTTATAGTTTTACTGTTTTTCTTTTTTGCCTTGATTTGCCACTGCTTGAATTTTTGCTTCAATGGCTTCTTGATCTCCTAGGTAATATTTTTTTAGCACCGTTAATTCTTCATCCAACTCATACACTAAAGGAATCCCCGTTGGTAGGTTCACTTTGCTAATTTCTTCAGGAGACATTTTTTCTAAATGCATCATTAATGCCCTTAAAGAGTTTCCATGGGCTGTAATTAACACACGGTCTCCTTTAAGCATTTGAGGAAAAATGGTGTTAGTAAAAAAAGGGATAACGCGGTCAATAGTATCCTTTAAGCTTTCGGATAATGGAAGGTTTTTTTTATCTACTGCCCGGTACTGGTCTTGAAGCCTTGGGTTTCTCGGATCCTCCTCTTTTAAAGAAGGAGGCGAAGTATCAAAGGACCTACGCCAAATTTCCACCTGTTCTTCGCCATATTTTTCAGCGGTTTCACTTTTATTTAATCCTTGCAAAGTACCATAATGCCGTTCGTTTAATAGCCAGGTCTTGTAAACCGGTAACCAATCTCTATCCATTTTATTTAAAGTATGATTTAAGGTGTGAATTGCTCTTTTAAGCACAGAAGTATAGCATATATCAAAATCAAAGTGATTTTCTGCTAAAACTTCTCCTGCCTTTTTTGCCTCTTCCTCTCCTTTTGGGGATAAAGGAACATCGGTCCATCCAGTAAACAGATTCAATCGATTCCATTCACTTTCTCCATGGCGAAGTAGTACTAATTTCACCCAATCACCTCCTATTTATATTTTTTAAAGGTATAAACTAATTATAGAAACTTCTTGATAAAAAAGCAAGATATTCTCTTTGTAATTTTTCTGTCCAGCAAACTTTTAAATAGTAGTAGCAAAATCTTTTATTGACCGTTATAATAATAGTTGACTGATTTTTAGGAGGCTTATAACATGGGTTTTAAACTATCTTCCCTTACCGGAAAAAAGCAGGTAGCTCTGTCTTATTTTTATATTGTTTTTGGTTCAATCATTGCAAGTTTAGCTTATCCTCTTTTTTTGTTGCCAAATAATATTCCCCCTGGAGGTTTAACAGGAGTAGCTACCATTTTAAATGCACTGTTTGGTTGGCCGGTAGGTTTTGTAAGCCTGCTATTAAATATTCCATTATTTTTAATAGGGTATAAAACCATGGGCAAAACTTTCGCTTTTCGTTCTTTAATAGCAACTTTAATTTTTTCTTTGCTCATTGACTTTTTCAACACTTTTTTACCTTCTTTAGCTAACGACCTATTGTTGGGTTCTGTTTTTGGTGGTGGCCTTTTAGGCGTTGGCCTTGGGCTCATATTAAAAGGTGGCGCTACCACTGGCGGAACAGATATGATTGCCCGATTACTCCATAGTAAGTTTCCTATTGTAAGTGTTGGCGGCGTTTTGTTTGTGGTTGATTTTTTAGTAGTATTAGCTGCAGGAATTTTTGTAAACGGCGAGTTGGCTTTATACGCTCTTATCTGTATATTCGTTACCTCTAAAACCATTGATCTTGTTTTAGAAGGATTAAATGTTGCAAAATCCTGTTATATTATTACAGAAAAAAGCACAGAAATTGCCCAACGAATTATGGCGGAATTAGACAGAGGCGTTACTTATATTGAAGCCACCGGAGCCTATACAAATCAATCAAGACCTATTATTTTATGTGTAGCTTCCATTGAAGAAGTACCTAAAATAAAAAATATTGTAAGCCAAGAAGATGAAAAGGCTTTTATGTTTATTAACGATACCAAAGAAGCCCTTGGTGAAGGCTTTAAAGATTTTGGAAGTAATTTATAAATTTCATATCAAAAAATTGTATAAAATTTTCTCTTTCCTCTTCTTTTAAATAGAATAATCTGTTATAATAAGGTATGGAAAATGCTCTGTGCATTAATAATATTTAGGAGGCAATCTTAATGAAAAAGATTCTATCTATCCTTTTGGTGCTATCATTGTCTTTAGGCTTAGCAAGCTTTGCTTTAGCTGAAGGCGGCATTGATTTAGCCCTTATCACTGACTTAGGTACCATTAACGACAAATCCTTTAACCAAGGTTCTTGGGAAGGTCTTGTGCAATATGCAGAAGAAAACAATATTACTCACCAATATTTCCAGCCTGCTGCCCAAACTGACGAAATTTATTTAGAAACCATTGACATCGCTGTTAAAGCAGGTGCCAAAGTAGTAGTTACTCCCGGCTTTTTGTTTGAACCAGCAATTTATGTTGCTCAAAACAAATATCCTGATGTACACTTTATTTTAATTGACGGTAACCCTACAAATCCTGAAGGAGTCATCGAAATTAACGAAAATGCTGTTGGTATTTTATATGCCGAAGAAGAAGCTGGCTTTTTAGCCGGTTATGCCGCTGTTAAAGAAGGCTTTACCAAATTAGGTTTCATGGGTGGTATGGCTGTTCCTGCAGTAATTCGTTTTGGCCATGGTTATGTACAAGGTGCTGACTATGCTGCTAAAGAATTAGGTATTAGCGATATTTCCATTAACTATTTCTACACTGGCGATTTTAATGCTACACCTGAAGCTCAAAACCGCGCAGCCTCTTGGTTCCAATCTGGCGTTGAAGTGATTTTTGCCTGTGGTGGTGCTGTAGGTAACTCTGTAATGGCTGCCGCTGAAGTAAGCGACGGAAAAGTTATTGGCGTTGACGTTGATCAATCTGCTGAATCTGAAACCGTTATCACCTCTTCTGCTAAAGGACTTGCCGAATCTGTTTATCAAACTTTAGAAAAATATTATGCTGGCGAATTTCCCGGCAAACAAACTTTAATTTTTAATGCTACAACTAATGGTGTTAGCCTTCCTATGGAAAACTCTCGTTTTGAAAAGTTCACCCAAGAAGATTACGATGCTATTTATGCAAAACTTGCTGCAGAAGAAGTTGAAGTAGATAATAGTATTGAAATTTCTGCTGAACAAGTTAAAGTTGAAGTAGTTAAAGTTACTGAAGAAAAATAATCATTCATTAAAAAAGGCAGGCAGCATACTGTCTGCCTTTTTTAATCTTTTATATTTCAAATCCTAAAAGGAGTGTATTCCCCATGGACTATGTAGTAGAAATGCTGCACATCACCAAAGATTTCCCTGGTATACGAGCTAACGATAATATTACCCTTCAATTAAAAAAAGGGGAAATTCATGCCTTGTTAGGGGAAAATGGTGCAGGTAAATCCACTTTAATGAGTATTTTATTCGGTCTTTATAATCCCGATAGCGGTGAAATACGAATTAATGGAAAAGTAGCAAAAATTAAAGATCCTAACGATGCAAATGCCTATGGCATAGGAATGGTGCACCAACATTTTAAATTGGTACACAATTTTACTGTGCTTGAAAATATTATCTTGGGTGTAGAAACCACAAAAAATGGCGTTTTACAAACAGCTCAAGCAAAGAAAAAAATCGTTGAACTCTCTGAAAAATATGGACTGCAAGTAAATCCTGATTCATTGATTTCCGACATTACCGTGGGAATGCAACAACGTGTTGAAATTTTAAAAATGCTTTATCGCAATAATGATATTTTAATTTTTGATGAGCCTACTGCCGTACTAACTCCACAGGAGATTGGGGAATTAATGAACATTATGCGAGGGTTAACAGCAGAAGGTAAATCAATTTTATTTATTACTCATAAATTAAATGAAATTAAAGAAGTTGCCAACAGATGTACGGTATTACGTAAAGGCAGTTATATTGGTACTGTAGAAGTAGCCAATACTTCTGTAGATGAAATGGCTAGTATGATGGTAGGGCGCAAAGTAAGTTTTACTGTTGAAAAAGAACCAGCTTCTCCAACCTCTGCTACACTTTTAGTTCAAAACCTAACCATTGCAGGAAAACATGGGCATAAAAACCCAGTGAAAAATATTTCCTTCACTGTTCGCAAAGGAGAAATTGTTGCCTTAGCCGGTATTGATGGCAACGGGCAAAGTGAATTAATTTATGCTTTAGCTGGTTTGCTCCCTATTGAAAGCGGTAAGGTTTTTTTAGGTGATCAGGATATTACTTCTTATTCTGTACGAAAACGAAATGATTTAGGATTAAGCTATATCCCAGAAGACAGACATAAAGACGGTTTGATTTTAGATTATAATTTGGCTGAAAATTTAGTTTTAAAAAGCTACCATACCCCATCTTTTAATCACAAAGGCTTTTTAAATTTTAACCATATTTACGATTATTCCAATCAATTAATTAAATCTTTTGACATTCGCTCAGGTCAAGGCTCCTATAGTATTGTTCGCAGCATGTCTGGTGGAAACCAGCAAAAAGCCATTGTTGCACGAGAAATTTCCCTTGATCCAGAGTTATTAATTGCTGTACAACCTACTAGAGGTTTGGATGTAGGGGCAATAGAATATATTCATAAGCAACTAATCAAACAGCGAGATGATGGAAAAGCCATTCTTTTAGTTTCCTTAGAGTTAGAAGAAGTACTGAATGTAGCCGACCGAATATTGGTTATTTTCGAGGGAGAAATTGTAGCAGATATTGATGCAACAAATGCTACAGAAGAAGAATTGGGCTTATATATGGCAGGATCTAGGAGGGAGGAAATTTCATGAAAAAAAACAGTGTAAATCGGGCAAATACAGTTTCTAGTCTTCTTTCTTCCTTAGCTGCTATTGCTGTAGGTCTTTTATTTGGCTATATTATTTTACTTATCAGTAACCCTACCCATGCCTTTTCAGGGCTTTTAACCGTTATTAAAGGCGGCTTTAATGACGGAGCCAAAGGGATTGGACAAGTGCTATATTATGCAACTCCCATTATTTTTACTGGCTTATCAGTTGGTTTTGCCTTTAAAACCGGCCTTTTTAATATCGGTGCAGCTGGTCAGTTTATGGTAGGTGGCCTTTGTTCTATCATTGCAGGGGTTACCTTAGACTTTTTAGGCCCTGTTCATTGGGTTTTTGCTTTTATTATTGGTATGTTAGGTGGGGCTCTTTGGGGGTTTATTCCAGGGCTATTAAAAGCTTTTTTTAATGTAAATGAAGTTATTACTTCTATTATGATGAACTATATTGGTTTATATGGTACCAATTATGTCGTGCAAAATTTAATGGTCATTGATCCGGAAACTCAAATGAGTACATTTTTACTTTTTGATAAAATGAAAAATCAAACTATAGATGTAGCAACAAATGCCGCCTTACCAAAAGCTGGCTTAGATAATATTTTTTATAATCTTTTTGGTTCTTTCAAAGATGTTTCCAGTGTTAACTCCGGTATTTTAATTGCTATCTTTTTTGCCATTATTATTTTTGTTTTACTAAATAAAACCTCTTTTGGTTATGAACTTAAAGCCTCTGGTTTTAATAAGTCTGCTAGCAAATATGCCGGTATAAACGAAAATCGTACAATTATTTTATCTATGGTTATTGCAGGTGCATTGGCTGGTGCAGGAGGAGCTTCTGTGTATTTGGCACCCTCAAGCGGTATGCATATTCATATGGGTGAAGTTTTAGCAGCACAAGGTTTCAATGGTATTCCTGTTGCTCTATTGGCTCTTTCCCATCCTATAGGGGTTATTTTTACAGGCTTTTTTGTTGCTTATATCACCGTTGGCGGCTCTCATCTGTCAAGTCATTATATGAAAGAAGTTATAGATATTATTATTGGCGTTATAATCTATTTTAGTGCTTTCTCTTTACTCATTAAAGATTTTATCAGTAAACGTTTCTTTAGAGCAACTTTACAAGATGATCTTGCATCTAAAGAACCACCTTTATCAACAACGTCTAAAAAGGGGGCTGAAAACAAATGAAAACAGTATTTTTTTTAGTTCAGCAAATGATGAACTTTGCCATTCCCCTACTGATTGTTGCTATTGGTGGAATGTTTTCTGAACGCAGTGGTGTGGTTAATATTGCTCTTGAAGGAATTATGATTTTTGGTGCTTTCTGTGGTATTTATTTTATCAACATTATTCAAAAATTAAATATTCCTTTAGATGGACAATGGTTATTAATATGTGCTATTTTTATTTCTATGGCATCAGGTATGGCCTTTTCTTTTTTTCATGCCTATGCTGCTATCAATCTTAAAGCCAATCAAACTATTTCTGGTACGGCTTTAAACATGGCTGCTCCTGCATTGGTTATTTACATAGCCCGTATGGTTCAATCTAATCATGTGCAGCAGGTAGCTTTTAATAATCGCTTTTTTATTAGAAAAGTTCCTCTTTTAGGAGATATTCCTGTTATTGGTCAATTGTTTTTTCAACGTTCTTACCTTACCACTTATTTAGGTATTTTTATTTTATTTCTCTCTGCTTTTGTTTTATATAAAACAAAATTTGGCTTACGCCTTCGCTCCTGTGGAGAACATCCTCAAGCTGCTGATAGCGTAGGCATTAATGTGTATAGAATTCGTTATGCAGGGGTTCTTATTTCAGGCGCCTTAGCAGGTCTTGGTGGGTTGGTATATGTTATCCCTACCTCTACAGAATTCAATGCAGGTGTAGGGGGATATGGTTTTCTAGCCCTTGCTGTACTCATCTTCGGGCAATGGAAGCCTTTTAGAATTTTATTTGCCGCTTTTTTCTTCGGTTTTATGAAAACCATTTCTACAGGTTACGCCTCAATTCCTTTTTTAAGCAATTTAGGAATTCCCAGTGACATTTATAAAATGGTTCCCTTTATTGCCACCATTATTGTTTTAATATTCTCCAGCAAAAAATCTCAAGCTCCCAAAGCTTCGGGAATCCCCTATGACAAGGGTTCAAGATAACAAACAAAAAACAGTCTACTACTAAAAAATAGTAAGTAGACTGTTTTTTGTTGGCTAAATTTTATTTTTATAAAGGCTTTACTAAAGCTTTTGGTCCATCTATTACACTTACGCTTTTAATGATTAAATGCAAATCTAAATAGGTCTGAATTTTTTCAAGGGCTTCTTGAATCGCATCAATGTTATTTTGGTCAATGGTCTGTTCTTCATTTTCTTCAAAAGAAGAAATAACCATTCTGATTGTCGTTGAAGATACTACCGCTAGTCCAAAATAATAGCCAATAACATAGTTATCAAAAAAATTCCTTAAAGCTACTTCCAGTCGTTCACTGCCATAATGCCATCTGCCTGCTAAATATTCATCCCCATCTTGTATTTCCATTTCCACCATCATACAAGGTGTGTCTAAGGAAATGGGAAAACGCATCATGTTTGTAGCTCTTTTCAATTCTGTTAGAGAATGAATGCTTCCAGATAACAAATTATGAATTAAATAATTTTGCTCTATTACAATCATATCGTCCCTAGAGTAGCTGTCATTTGAATAATCGGCATTAATTCGGTTAAGGTATAGCTTCAGTTCTCTTATCACCTTTTCTTGTTTTTCTTTTGTTGAAGAAAGATGAATAATTGGCAAACTAGGAAAATCTTTTTTCAGTACTGCTAGAAGAGCTTCTTTGTCTTCTTCTGTTACCCTCATTCCAATTGCATCAACACGTTTTTCTTTTAGATAATCTTGAGCAATTTGAATGTTTTCAACAACCTTCGGTTTACTAAACCCCTGTTTCTCCCAATCAGCAATCTCATTAATCGTCTGTATAATATCTGGCTGAATTGTAACTACAAGTAGTTTATACATGCTTCTCCTCCACCTCTTTTCTTCCCTATAATATTATAGCTTGAATACAGTAAAATTACAAACCTCAAAATGTTTTTTTAAAAATATTTTTCTTCTAATGTTTATGAACATTGACATTTATTAGGAAACAAATTACAATAATCGTTATACTATTTTTATTATTTTTTGAAGGGAAGGATATCATGCTTAACCGTAATATTCGTGAAGGCTTAACTTTTGATGACGTATTATTAGTTCCACAAAAAAGTGAAATATTGCCTAACACCGTTTCACTAAAAACCCAACTAACTGATACTATTTCGCTTAATATTCCCCTACTATCTGCTGCAATGGATACTGTAACTGACAGCAAAATGGCTATTGCCATTGCCCGAGAAGGGGGCTTAGGCATTATTCATAAAAATATGTCAATTGAAGAACAGGCCTCTCACGTAGATAAAGTAAAACGTAGCGAGCATGGTGTTATTACCGATCCTTTCTTTCTTTCCCCTGACCATTTAATTCAAGATGCTGAAAATCTCATGGCAAGGTATCGAATTAGTGGTGTTCCTATTACGGTTGACGGCCGTTTAGTAGGGATATTAACCAACCGTGACTTGCGTTTTGAAACAGACTATTCTAAACGTATTGGAGATGTAATGACCAGTAAAAATTTGGTTACTAGTCCCGTTGGTACTACTTTAGAAGAAGCTAAATCTCTTTTAGCCAAACACCGTATTGAAAAATTACCCTTAGTTGATGAAAATTTTAATCTGAAAGGCCTAATTACTATTAAAGACATTGAAAAGGCAACCAAGTATCCTAGTAGCGCAAAAGATCAAAATGGCCGTTTGCTTTGTGGTGCTGCAGTAGGCGTTACAAAAGACTTTATGGAAAGAGTAGATCAACTGGTTGCCTCCAAAGCCGATATTCTTTCTATCGATACTGCTCATGGCCATCATATTAATATACTAAAAGCTGTTGAAGATATTAAAAAGAAATACCCTTCTGTTCCTCTAATTGCAGGAAACGTTGCCACTGCCGCTGCTACTAAAGATTTAATTCGCGCCGGTGCTAACTGTGTTAAAGTAGGTATTGGGCCAGGGTCTATTTGCACCACCCGCGTAGTTGCAGGCATTGGTGTTCCCCAGATCACTGCTGTTGCTGATTGTGCAGAAGCTGCTGATAAACTTGGTGCTAGCGTAATTGCCGATGGTGGTATTAAATACTCCGGCGATATTGCCAAGGCCATTGCCGCTGGTGCCAGTGCTGTAATGCTTGGTAGCCTTTTTGCCGGCGTTGAAGAAAGCCCGGGTGCTTTAGAAATATACCAAGGTCGCTCTTACAAAGTTTATCGTGGCATGGGTTCTTTAGCTGCAATGGAACATGGTAGCAAAGACCGTTATTTTCAAGAAGATGCTAAAAAACTGGTCCCCGAAGGAGTTGAGGGCCGTGTTCCTTATAAGGGCTCTTTATCTGATGCAGTA
>CAZEIB010000007.1:0-5824 GCA_964511785.1 uncultured Oscillospiraceae bacterium | reverse complement strand
CGCGCCGGAATGGGCTACTGTGGCACATCCACCATAGAAGATTTGCGCCGTCATGGTGAGTTTATTAAAATTACAGGAGCAGGTCTCATTGAAAGCCATCCCCATGATATTAATATTACTAAAGAAGCCCCCAACTACTCAAAGTTTGGCTAATAATTTAAAAGGCACTACAGTTGTTTTGTAGTGCCTTTTAAATTTACAACTTATATTCCCAGCTAATAGGAGGTTTTTCCTTTGATGATTTGTGATACCCATGCCGACACTCTTTTTGCTCTTGCTGTTGCAAAAAAAAACAATCCTGATATTACTTATGAAAAAGCCTTAAAGGGACATTTGGCTTTACAAGTATTTGCTTTGTTCATTGGTCCAAAACCGAATAACCCACAAGAAGCAGAAACAATGATGCTAAAAGAATATGATGCAAAAACCTTATTGGATTCAATGGGATGGACGCAAATGAACGACTTTTCCACTCCTATTGTTTCACCTTCCTATATGCTATCTATTGAAGGTGCTGAGCTGTTTAATGAAGACCTTCAACTTATTGAAAAATGGTATCATAAAGGGATACGTATGTGCGGTATTACTTGGAATTATGAAAATAATTTAGGGACACCAGCCAAAATTGATCAAGGAAAAGGGTTATCCGCCCATGGTGTTTTGGCTGTAAGAGAAATGCAACGCTTAGGAATTGCCGTAGATACTTCTCACCTAAGTGAGCAAGGATTTTATGATATCTTTTTGAAAACCACTATTCCTCCCTTAGCTTCCCACAGCTGTTGTGCTGCACTTCATCCTCATTTTCGTAATTTAACTGACGAACAGCTTCGCCTTCTTATTAAAAACGGTGGCTATATAGGAATAAATTTTTATCCTCCCTTTTTAACTAGTGGCAGAGCCACTATAGATACTGTAATTGATCATATTGATCATATTTGCCAATTAGGTGGAGAAAAAAACGTAGGCTTCGGTTCCGATTTTGATGGTATTGACGAATACCCTATAGGCCTTACTTCACCAGAAGGTTTCCCCTCTTTACTAAAGCGAATGAAAGAAAGAGGTTTTTCTGAAAAATCTATCTCCAATATTTCAAAAAATAACTTTATTCATTATTTTACTAGTATTCAACCTTAATAATGCATAAGAATTTCTTTTTAAACTTTTCTTACCTTCCTTTAAGTCAAGGAAGGTCTTTTTTTAATAATGCAACATACTCTTCATACCCTTCGCTTTTCATGTGCTCTATTGGAATAAACCTTAATGCCCCGCTATTAATACAATAGCGTAATCCTCCCCCCTCTTTAGGCCCATCTTCAAACACATGCCCTAAATGGGCTTCCCCTACTCTGCTTTTCACCTCTGTTCTAACTCTGTTTAATGATGTATCCATGTGTTCTTTTACCACATCAGGATCAATAGGGGCTGTGAAACTGGGCCATCCACAACCGGAATCATATTTTTCAGTAGACAAAAACAAGGGTTCTCCGGTAGTAATGTCAACATAAATTCCTTTTTCAGCAAAATTCCAATATTCGTTTTCAAAAGGTTTTTCTGTTGCCCCTTCTTGGGTTATCAAATAAGCTTCCCTTGATAGCTCTTTTTCCATTTTCTCTTGGGTAGGCTTTTGGTACTTGCTTTCATCTACTACCGCTTTTTGAACTTTTTTATATGCATCCTGAGGGATATGGCAATATCCTGTAGGGTTTTTTTCTAAATATTTTTGATGATATTCTTCAGCAGGATAAAAGTTTTTTAACGGCAATGCCTCAATTACCACCTTTTTCCCTAAAGAAATACTTAATTCCATTAACGAGTGCTGAATAACCGTTTGATCTTCCTCATTGACATAATATACACCACTGCGATATTGACTCCCTACATCAAGTCCTTGCTTATTTAAAGAAAATGGATCAATTATTTTATAAAACAATTGTAATAAAAACGCTAAAGAAATTTCACTTTTATCATAAATTACCTCAACCGTTTCCGCAAAGCCCGTATCACCTTTACATACTTGAATATATGTTGGATTTTCAGTATTTCCATTTGCATAACCTACCGTAGTCTGATTAATGCCTTTTGGAATCATAGAAAAATACTTTTCTACTCCCCAAAAACAACCACCGGCAAAATAAATTTTTTCCATCATTATTGCCTCCTTTTTCATCTTTCATACCTATCATATCAAATTTTTTACATTTTAATAAACAATATTGATTAATTGTTTCATTAAATTAACACTTTTCCTTGATTTTTATGCTGTTTCAACGTAAAATGGTATTGTATTACAAATAAATGATATATAATCTGGAGGAGTTCCATGGCAAAACATATTTTATTAGTAGATGATGAACCATTAATTTTAAAAGGTTTACGGTATTCTCTTGAGCAGGAAGGATATATAATTGATTCTGCTATTGATGGAGAAGATGCCCTTGATAAGTTTACCACTAATCAATATGATTTAATATTACTTGATGTAATGTTGCCTAAATTAGATGGAATTGCCGTATGCCAACGTATTAGGGAACAAAGTACCATTCCTATTATCATGTTAACTGCCAAGGGCGAAGACATGGACAAAATACTTGGCCTTGAATACGGTGCCGATGATTATATGACAAAGCCTTTTAATATTTTAGAAGTAAAAGCCCGTATTAAAACAATCTTTCGTCGTACTAATCAAAGTAATAACATGGAAGAGAGAAGAGTATTACGTGTACACGATTTAGAAATAAACACTGTAAATCGTACCACTCTATTAGGCAACGACGATATTAAACTAACAGCTAAAGAGTTTGACTTGTTACAACTTTTTATGACCAATCGTGGAAAAGTGTTTACAAGAGAAGAAATGCTTGAAACAGTTTGGAAATATGATTACACTGGTGATGCTAGAACCGTAGATGTACATATACGTCGTTTACGTGAAAAAATTGAGCGTAATCCTGCTCAGCCTGAATTTATTTTTACTAAATGGGGAGTTGGGTACTATTTCACGGATAAAGAATAATTTTTTCACCGGCATACGTTGGCAAATTTTATTATCTTTTTTATTAGTATTTGTTGTAGCTTTTTATTTTATGGCTTCTTCTGCTATTAATTTAGTTAGCAATTACCTATTAAACGAAAGAATAAAAAGTGATAATAATAGCATTGAGCAAGTATCTTTTTCCATTTCATCTGCGTTGGAAACTATGCAAAGTACTGCATTATATCATCAAATTATTGAAGCAGGCGGCCAATTACAAGGCCGTCTGCTTGTATTGGATTTAGATGGAAAAGTTCAAGCCGATTCTTACTCCCTCCTTAATGGCACTCGTCCTAACTATAATGAAGTTCTATCCATTTTAAATCAGGAAAAACATAGCGACTATGGTATACATCAAACAGCTTCCACCCCAAATGAAAACTCTTTTTTTTCAAAAATGAATCCTTGGAAAATTGATGGTAGTTGGTCTAGTTTTTGTACTGTGGGGTTAAACGATAGTACAGGAAAACTGTTAGGAGTATTACTATACGCTTCTCCATTAAATGATTTATTAACAAATTTACTGCATTTACAAGAAAAAATGTTTCTTTACTTTATTATTGTTGCTATTTTTCTTCTTTTTTTCTCTTTAATATTTTCTCAAATTATTACAAAACCTATTGCTTCCTTAACAAAAGGAATACAAAAAATGGGCAAAGGCGATTTTTCTATTAGGGTCCCAATAAAAGGAAGCAAAGAATTACGCAACCTTTCCACTACTTTTAATGTTATGTCTGAAAAATTAGAGGCTTTGGATGAAAGTAGAAATCAGTTTATTTCTAATGCTAGCCATGAATTAAAAACTCCCTTGGCCACTATGAAAATTATGTTGGAAAATCTTATTTACCAACCGGAAATGCCTCAAGAACTTCAAGTTGAGTTTATGCAAGATATTAATGATGAAATTGACCGTCTTTCTTTAATTATTGGCGATTTGCTTACCTTAGTACAAATGGACACTCAAAACATGAAACTAAAGCGTGAAACCGTTAAACTGGCCGACTTGCTAAATGAAGTTCTTTATCGTTTGGAACCCATGGCAAATTTAGAGGAACATACCATTCAAGTAGATATTACCGATGAAGGGATTTTATACGCAGATGGCCCAAAACTTCAACAAGTAATGTATAATTTACTAAATAATGCCATTAAATATACTCCAAAAAATGGACGTATTCATATTCGTCTTCAGCGGTTAGGTTCCGACTTTGTCTTTACCATTGAAGACAATGGCCCGGGTATTCCTGCCGAAGATCAGCCATATATTTTTGATCGTTTTTATCGGGTTGATCGAGCACGTTCCAGAGAAACCGGTGGTACTGGTTTGGGGCTGTCCATTGTTAAGCAAATTGTACTCTTACATGGAGGAGATATTCACTTAGACAGTGTTGAAAATGAAGGTTCAAAATTTACTATAGAATTACCGGTTCATGAAGGATAGAATATAAAGAAGGGTAGATATAATATGAAGAAAAATCATAACATAAAAGCTATATATACAAGAAAAATACTATCTCTTTGTACCCTACTCCTTCTTTTGCTTTTAGGAATAAGTGGTTGTTCTTCCTCTCCTGATCATCCTCAACAACGTGAAGATGATCAAGAGCTGTTTCCCCTTCTCCCCTCTTCAACTACCTTTTCATCAGAAGAAGGACTTTCAGTACAAGCCAGTTTGTATTTTCGCTTTCGAAATCAAGCTCAAATTGCAGGTGAAAGTCGAATGATTACAGCTACCATAAACGAGTCTTTAGAAAAAAAGGTAATTGAGGGTCTCTTAGCCGGTCCAAGTACTGCTACTACAGAGTTATCTTCTTTGTTCCCTGAACAAACACAAGTTATAAATACTGTTTCCCAAGGAGATACGTTAATTGTTACCTTCTCTGAAGATTTGTTAAATTATTATAATGACCAACCAAAAAACTGGGCTTCTAATCCTTTTTGGCAAAAAGAAATCCCTTTAAGAAAAAAACTTTCCATGGACAGCTTGGCTGCTTCTTTGCTTGAAACCTTTCGATATCAAAAAATCCAAATCATGGTTCAACCCACCAACTTAGATAGAAGTGCTTTTAGACTTCAAAACAGTTATTACCACAATCCTTCTTTGCCCAGTGGTATTGCCCCTTTTTTAACCTATCATACTAATTCTATCTTAACTCCTTTTGATACAGCAACCATTGTCTTAAATGCTTGGAAGCTAAAGGATTGGGAAACTTTATATTTGTTTGTTTCAACTAAAGATTATTGGGATTTAGCCTTTAAACCCAGTTACGATGAAATGTGTCGTTATTGGACTTCTTCTTGTTCTATAAAAGAATTTTCCCTATCATCTCCTTCTGTTTCTGATAATGGTCAGCATTGTTTCTTTCCTTTATCCTATACAATAAAATCCTCCCTAGAAGGGCCTGAGCAAACCATCAATGGTGTTTTGAAGCTTACAAAAGAAACTGGGATTTGGAAAATTTCTTTTTCTGATTTAGAAATTTTGATGGGAACCCAAGTTTTTAACGAAGGATTAGGTGAAAGAAAATGATGAAAAAAAAGTTTTTCCTCTTTTTATTCCTTCTTTTATTAATTTTTACCCTCACCGGTTGCAATTCTGCTTTCCACTCCTCACAATTAACTGTTTCTTCCTCTTCTACTCATAAACCTATTGTCATAAACTACCAAGCCCCAGTAGGAAACATTAGTTTAGACCAGTTAACTACTGTTGATCTCTATTTACCAAATAAAGAACGAACAAAGCTTGTTGTTGTTTCTGAAGAAATCATTCTTCCTGTTAATCGCCATGGCGCT
>CAZEIB010000006.1:27607-30545 GCA_964511785.1 uncultured Oscillospiraceae bacterium | reverse complement strand
TCTAATGCCTTTCCCTCCCTATTATTGGTAAAAAAGGCCTCTTGTTTTTCTTTTTGACTTTCTATAAGTGTAGGATTGCCTTCTTCATTGCCTTGATTAAAGGAAGAATTTCCTATATTATTTCCTGTTTCTCCTCCCTCACCGCTTCCTGCTCCTGCTCCTTCACCTGCCCCTAAAGCAAAGTACTGTAACCAATTTTTTTGATCCATTTTCTTTTTCCCTTCCGCTGTCTTTCCAGCTTGTCTATTCACCGTCTGTCCGGTTTGTATTTTAAGTATAGGAAACCCCTAAGGGAACTTCTCCCCAAATTAAAATCTTTTTTTATTTTCTTTCTCTTTTTCAAAAAAGTTGACTTTTCCTTCTTTCTTTGCTAGGCTGAACGGGTTACAACTTCATTTACTTCCCGCCGGGGAGTTTTGTTTGTGAGTAGGCCTTTGTTCACAAAAGGGCCTACTTTTGTTTTGTATAATAAAAACCTAAAAAAGGTACACTAGAAAGGAATTTCACCATGGGTATTTCTAAAAAAGAACTTTTAAAGTACATGGGTCCGGGAATTATCGGCTTACTTTTTAACTCTATCTACATTGTGGTAGACGGCATCTTTGTGGCCAATATGTTAGGCCCCGATGCCCTAGCTGCTGTAACGGTTGTGGTCCCTGTAGTAGAAGTGTTAATTGCCTTAAGTTTAATGATTTCTATTGGAGGCGGAGTTTACATTGCCATTCACCGTGGCCTTAAAAACCTCAAAACCTCGCGTAGCTACTTTAACCACGGGCTCATCCTCACCTTGGTTTTTTCTTCCCTTATTACTGTAGGTGCTTTAATTTTCCGCAACCCCATAGTGCGCATGCTAGGTGCTACAGACCGAATTCATGAGCAAGGGGTAGAGTATTTCATTTGGTTTATTGTGTTTGTGCCCTTTTTTATGTTGAACTATGCCCTTGGTACTTGGGTACGTAACGATGGCAAACCGGGGCTAGCCATGGCAGGGCAAATCATTGGGGCTGTGTTAAACGTTTTTTTAGATTATATTTTTATGGGGCCTATGAAAATGGGCCTTAAAGGGGCTGCCATTGCTACAGGCTTGGGCCCTGTTATCGGCATTATCATCCTCCTTCCTCATTTTTTAGGAAAACAGGGAGATTTATATATTGCTAAAACTAAAATTAAATTTAAATATTTTAAAGATATTCTTCTAGGTGGTCTTCCCTCTTTCTCCATTGAATTTTCCCTTGGCCTAACCACTTTTTTCTGTAATTTGTTTTTGTCTAAAACCTTAATGGAAAATGGTCTTGCCGCCTTTGGTGTAGTTGGGTATTTAAACTTAATTCTTCTTTCTCTGTTTTTAGGCATGGGTCAAGGTACCCAGCCCCTTGTAAGCCAGTATCATGGCAGCGGGGATAAAGAAAATGTGAAGTATATCTACAACTTTTCCATTAAAGTATCTATTGCCATTGGAGTCATTGGCTATGCCCTATTATTTTTCTTTAAAGCCCCTTTAACCTCCATTTTTATTAACAGGGCTGATGAAACCCTTTTTTCTATGACTTTACATGCCATTAATCTATTTTTTGTAGGCATTGTTTTTACCGGCATTAATATTACTGCCGCCTCTTTATTCGAAGCTACTCAAAAGGTCTTTTCTTCTATTCTTATTTCCCTTGGTAGAAGTGCCTTTTTTTTAGTTCCTGCCCTATGGATTCTTTCTACTTTCTTTCCCCCTCATCTTATCTGGCTAGGGGTGCCCATTGCTGAATTTTTTACTTTGTTTTTAACTTTTTATCTACAAAAACGTAAAAAGAGAAAACCTTCTTCTCTTTAACTTTTTAGTTTAATTTTTGTAATAAAGCAAAACCCCCATTGCTTATCCTTAATAACAATGGGGGTTTAAGCTTTTTTCTCTTAAATAAAATATTTATTACAAAAAAATGTTTATTTTTTATAAATCAGGGTATATAATACCCGTGAATATACTTTCTTTGTTTTTACATACAAGAAGGTAGAATAATGATTTAACGGAGGAATTCATATATGAAAAAATATTTAGCAGAATTTTTTGGCACCTTGGTCTTGGTTTTCTTTGGTTGTGGTACAGCGGTGGTTTTAGGTGGCTTTACCGGTGGCACTGGTATAGGCTTTTTGGGGGTTTTACCCATTGCTTTGGCTTTCGGTTTAGCTATTATAGCAGCCGCTTATGCCATTGGCCCTATTTCCGGTTGTCATGTAAACCCGGCAGTTTCCCTGGCTGTTTTTATTAACGGCGGTCTTTCCTTAACTGATTTTATCGGCTATATCATAGCCCAAGTTGCAGGGGCCTTTGCAGGTAGTGGCTTATTAGCCCTTATCGTTTCTTCCTCTACAAGCCTATCAGGCACAGGCGCCAACGGTTTTGGTGCTTTAAGTGGAGTTGGTCTTTCTTTAGCCGGGGCCATTGTGGTAGAAGTTCTTTTAACCTTTGTGTTTATTATGGCCATTTTAGGGGTCACTTCTCAAAAATCTACCAGTTCTATGGGAGGCATTGTCATTGGCCTTACCTTGGCCTTTGTTCATATTATCGGTATCCCTTTAACAGGTACTTCTGTAAACCCTGCCCGTAGCTTATCTCCTGCGGTATTTGCAGGAGGAGAAGCTTTAAGCCAAGTATGGGTATTTATTTTAGCCCCCTTGGTAGGTGCTGTTTTGGCAGCCTTGGTGCATAAATTCTTCTTTAAAGAAGTTAAAGAAGAATTAGCCTAATTTTTCTTTTTTACCTAATAAGCCTTTAAAGCCGCCTGTTTTACGGTGGCTTTTTTTAAAAAAATAATGTTATACTTATATCAGCTAAGCCTATGCCTACTTTCTCTTCTTTATTATATACAGGAGATCTTTCCATGAAAAAAACAGCCGTGTTTTGTGTCTTCTTACTTTTGTTTACCCTTTTTTTCTCCTCTTCCCTTGG
>CAZEIB010000006.1:0-27597 GCA_964511785.1 uncultured Oscillospiraceae bacterium | reverse complement strand
TTTCCTTTAAATAAAGAGGCGCTAATAGAAGCCCTTGAGGAAATCCCTTCAATTAAAAACTTTTATTTTGAATTGTGGGAACTGGGTAAAGTATATGTATTGCCTATTTCTTTTACTCTTCCTGAAAGTTTGCTGGAACATTATCAAGATTTTGACTCTGTAATATTTTGTGAACTCTTCCTCTACCCAGCCAAACCCTTTCGCAGCCAACGCTATTTTGCCTTTGGCCTTCAAAAAGATCACAGTCTTCATCCTACTGCTACCTTTGAAGAAATTATCGCAAGAGCTTTTGACCCTGCTTTATTTGAAAACCTCCCCATTGAAGAAGGCTTTTTGCCCTAATTTTATTTTTACAAAAAGAACCCTGTTTTTTAAAAAACAGGGTTCTTTCTTTGGCTAATTCGTTTATAATTGTAAAAAAAGCCTTTACTACTATAATTTTACCCAAATATAATGGCGCTGATCATTTACTTTTTCAATTTTTCCGCCATTTCTTAAAGCCACTTTTATAGAAGGGGTATTTTCATTGTTTACAGTCACTAAAAACTCCTTAATCGAAAGTTTTTTTGCTTCCTCTAATAAAAGTTTAAATAAAGCTGTGCCGTACCCTTTTCCTCTTTCTTCAGGAATAATACCGTAGCCTCCATGGCCTCCTTCTTCCAGCAACTTTTCCGTAAGCCTATGGCGAAGTTTTCCCATACCAACCGGCTTTCCTTCTACATAAAGCCAATAAATACTTTGAGGTACCATCCACTCTTCAAGGCCTATTTCTTCAGCTATTCTTTTACTTTTCTTAAGCCATTGTAAGTACTCTTCATAGCTTATCCCATAAGCTCCATTCATAAAACCGTTTTCTTCTTTAGGAATTTTCTGAAGGAATTCGTATATTTCTTTACCGTCACTTATCTGTAAGGGTTTCAGTTCCATCACTTTTATCACCCCTTTGATATTGTTTTTTTCTTTTTATATTTCTTCTTTTTCTTCCATTAAGTACATTTTTCCAATGGGTACCGAAAACATAAACCCCGATCCTTTTCTAGCCTTTTCCCCTAGGGTTTCCCTTACAGTGTTTACTACTTTTTCTACCATTTCTTCGCTTTTAAGCACTGTAAATATGGTTTTACTGTAGGGCCTTGCTCCATCCATCATCGAATGTAAAAAACCGAAATTAGGAATCTGTCCTTGTAAGTCTGCAACAGCCCCGGCCATTCCTTGGCTGTCTAAAATGGTAGCTCCTTTTACCCCAATTTCTAAAAAGTTGCTTAAAATATCCTCTAAATACTTGGTTTTGTTTAATACAATAAAAAGTGCATGCATTCTCATATCCTCCTTAGAACAAACAATTTTTTATGACATGGCCTCTTCAACCACTTTTTTCTTTTCTTTTTCTTCTTTTGCAATCCGATCCATGCCCCCAATTTCTCCGGCACGTTTTACTGCAATTTTAGCAAAAATAGGCCCTGTGGTTTCAAACACCAGTACACTAAACATAATAATAGTGGTAATGGCCACAGCATATTCAGGAAGCTGCTGACGTACAATAACCGACAGCCCTATGGAAATTCCTCCTTGAGGCAATAAGGCTAGCCCAAGGTTTTTTCGCACAACCGGTTCTACCTTTGCCATTTTTGCCCCCACCCAAGCACCCAGTATTTTTCCACCTGCTCGGGCAAAAATATAGGCGATTCCTAAAAGCCCTACTTCTGCTAAAATTTTAAGGTCTAAACTTGCCCCTGCCAAAGTAAAAAACAGTAAATACACAGGGGGAGTAAAGTTGTTTAATGTATTGGCTATACGTATAGGGTTTGGTTGTAAGTTGAAAATTACAGTACCTACCATAATGCAAGCCAATAAGGGAGACAAGTTTAGCTGCATGGCAGCCCCTGTAGTTAAAGCAATCACTGTTAAAATCATCCCTAAGTTTTCGTCATCATTTTGGGCTTTTTTTGTAAAAAACAACAGTATAAAACCAAACACTGCTCCTAACAGTAGGGAGCCAATAATTTCAATAAAGGGCTGTATAAACATCATAATAGTCGATTGATCCGTTACCGCCCCACCGGATAACTTGGCAACAGATATGGCAATTCCAAAAGCAATAATACCAAATACGTCATCCAGTGCCACCACAGGCAATATGGTTTTGCACAAGGGCCCTGCCGCCCTATATTGGCGTATAACCATTAAAGTTGCCGCAGGGGCTGTAGCTGCCGACATGGAGGCAATTACAATAGACATAGCAAAAGGCTGTTTAAACAACACAAACATCACAAAAAACACCACAAACACAGCCCCAATTACCTCTAGCAAGGTAATAATAAAAATGGCTTTTCCAAGTTTTTTCATGTCTTTAATTAAAAACTCGCTGCCAATAGAAAAAGCAATAGCTGCTAAAGCCACATCGTTAATAATGCTTAACGAGTCGGAGTCTGCAGGGGTAATAATGTTAAATAAGCTGGGTCCTACTAAAAGCCCCGCTAACAAATACCCTGTTACCTCCGGCAGCTTTACAAGCCTTGCCAGTCGCCCACCCACCAAACCTACCGCCATTACTATTCCTAGTTTTAACAGTACTTCCAACACCAACAGTAATTCCTCCTTGCTTATTGAATAATCTTTCATTGTGTTGTTTTATGATACCACGGCAAACCCCTTCGCCACTTCTTTTTAAGTTAGGGTTAACGAGGCATCTCTATAACGTTTTGTCAAAGCATAAAAAAACACAACATGCATAAAGTTACACTTTAGTATAGCCCATAAAAGTAAAACATTCAAGATAAGCATTTTTTGATCTTTTGCTTTTTATCTCCTTTACCTTGAAATTTTTCCTTTTTATGAATGAAGGGCCAAGAAAATTCTTGGCCCTTCATTACTATTGAATTTCTATTGAATTTCTACTGGTTTTCCATTTCTATCATTTCAATTCGCTGGTCTAGTTGGCTAATCAATTGGTCACTGGTTATTTCTTCTTTTAAGTACTTTTCTATCTGTTCTTCTTTAAAAGTAGCAATATCTCCAATTAATAAGGGGCTATCGGGAAAAACATCCCACTTTTCTTCAAATTCTCGGTACTCTTTCAGCCCCTTTGGCGAAATAATCCATTTCCAATCACTGTCTTTTTCCTTTTCCAAATGCTCTTTTCTCCAAGTAATTTCTTCTTGAATGCCTTGTTTCTCATCCTCTTTGGCCACTTCCAACATTTTTTCAAAAGCCACCATATCTTCCTCCATGGTTTTTTGGTCTTCTATATACCGTTCATTAATAACAGGTTCATTATCATTAGGGTTAAAGGTTTTAGCAATTCTAGGGGGCAGGTTTTGAGCAATGGTTTCTAAAAAAGTCATAGCCAATTCTTTGTTTTTACTATGGGGGTTAATCACAAATACACTTAACGCCCCTTCAGTTATTATTTCTTCTCCCTCTGTCAACTTTAAAGGTAAATAATCCATCCCCTTCATCATACTCCCCGGTGGAGAAATTGCATAATGCTCCTCTATTAAGTAAGGGGGATAATCATCCCAACTTACGCCCCTTCCCCCATCAGGATCTACAATTAATTCTATTTGCGTTTTGTGTTTTTCAAACCCTTCTATTAATTCTTTAAATAAAGGAGTGTTAAAGCGTATTTTTCCTTGGGTTTTTAACTGATGGTTTTCATAGTCTGTTATCATCTTTGATAACAGTTCCTTAGTGGCAGGGTTTCCTTTAATATAGGTGTTCATGGTAAGGTAATATTCTCCATTGAAGGTTTCTCCGTATTCTTCTCCCCACCAGCCATATAAGGCAAATAAATCTTCCCAGTTTTTAGGCACTTCAAGGTTCATGTTATCAAATACGGGTTGTACATAACCCATGGTATTCACATACATATCTCCAGGGTAAGCTACCAATTTTCCTTCTTTATCCATTACGGTTTTTTGAATTTGGGGATACATGGTTTTAACAGATTGGCTTAATATTTCACTCCCTGATAAATCAGTTAAATACCCCTTTTCTTTTAATATGCTTAATTGACCATGGTTAATCTCTGTACGGTAAATATCTACACTGTCGTCCCCCATCATAATTTTAGCGGAAAAGTTTTCACTTTCCACTTCATATTCTTTAAATACCAAAGGTATTTCCGGCCGTTCTTTTTCAAACACCTTTACTTCTTCCAAGTAAGGGCCGGCTCCTTCCAAGGTTAAAATTCCTTGAGCCTTGTGGGCAGGGTCAATGCTACGTACATAAGTCCCTCCATCTGCCACTGCAACTGCATATAAATCTCCATCTAATATCATTCCCGGGTCACTTCGCCAACTATCGTTAATGGGTATATAATTTCCTTCTTCAAAACCTTTTTCCTTGGTCCACTTCCATATACGTCCGTTCCCGGCCAAATAAATTCCTTGATCTTTTTCATGATATACAAGGCCTGTCATTTCACTTACAGGTAATTTTTCAATAGGCTCAAAATGGTTATTCTCAAAATCAATAATGCCTAACATGGGGGCAGGTCTTTCCCCTTCCCCTTGATTTTTTTCATAATATTCTCGATAAGCTTCTCCCTGATTAAATTGCAATCCCAGCATTTTTCCTTCCTTATAGGGGCTAATGCCAATAATATCCTCTATCCCTACTTTTTCCCCTTGACCATTTTCAATGTCAAAGGAATATAAGGCATAGCTTCCATCTCCATCTTCCCTCATGTCTTCTATAATTAAAAACAACTTTCCTTCATAACCAACAGCACTTTGAGCATAAAACCCGTAGTTTTCTTCCTCATCAGAAGCCATCACCTTAACATCTAAGGTAGATACTTTATGTAAGCTATATTCTTCTTCCTTTTTTACAATTTCAAAAATTTCTCCATTTCCTTGAGATAAGCCGTATAGCTTTCCTTGGTTTTCAAACAACTGCTGCACAGTTTCTTCTTTTATTCCTTCTTCTCCTGCTAAAAACCACTCTACACCGGAATAGTTTCCTCGAGAAGAAACTTTATCACTTAATAGTTGAGGTTCCTTTAACTTTTGATTCCAGCTGTATAAGCCCTTATCACTAATCATGTAAATGGTATCGCCTATGCTGGTAACCCCCTCAACATAAGGCCTTGTATCTTCATCGGTAAATAAATTTACTTCTCCTTGTACAGCTAGAGCGGTTATTGTAGGTACAGCAAAACATAAAACCATCAATAATGCCATCATTCTTTTTTTCATATTACCTCTCCTTTAGGTGGTGTTCAGTATCATCTTAAGTTCAGTAGTATTAGGTTCAGTGCTATGAAGTTCAGTAAAATTTATTCTTAAGTATTTTTGTCAGTTTTCATTTTTCTTTTATTATACCCTCTTTTTTTTGTAAACTAAAGCCTTTGTAACAGCTGTTACAAAGGCTTTAAAATATTTATTTTATTGGTTTTCCATCTCTATCATTTCAATTCGTTGGTCTAGTTGGCTAATCAATTGGTCGCTGGTTATTTCTTCTTTTAAGTACTTTTCTATCTGTTCTTCTTTAAAAATAACTATATCTCCAATTAATAAAGGATTGTCAGGAAAAACACGCCATTTCCCATCAAGGTTTCTATAGTTTTCAATGCTTTGAGGTGAAATTTTCCAGCGCCAAATGTTGTTTTCTTCTGATTTAATGCTATTTTCTCGCCAGGTAATTTCTTCTTTTATTTCTCTTTCCTTCTCCTCTTCGGCTGTTTCCTCCATTTTTTTCAGTTCTTCAATTTCTTCCTTCAGCTCATTTACCCATCTCTCATGGTTCTTATCCTCAATAGGTTCATTTTCATCAGGATATAAAGCCACAAGAGTTTTAGGGGGAAAGTTTTCAGCAATGGTTTCTAAAAAAATCATGGCCAGCTCTTTATTTTTACTATAGGGGTTTACCACATATACTGTTAATTCCCCTTCAATAGCAGCCTCTTCTCCAGGGGTTAATTCAAAAATTTTAGGCGTTGCCCCTTCTGTACTCCACCCTCCCGGGGTTAATTCATAATGGGTTTCCAGTAAATAAGGAGGATAATCAGACCAACTCATACTCTTGTCCATATTATCATCATCTACCATTAAATCCATTTTCTTTTTGTTTCCTTCAAAAGCTTGTATTAAGTTTTTAAACTCCGAGGTATTAAAACGTACTTTTCCCTCTTTGGCTAATTGGTTTTTTTCATAATAGGTTACCATAGCCTCGAACATGTCATAAGAAGCAGGTCTGTCTTTAGGATAAGAATCTCGACTTAAGTGAAATTCCCCATTATAACTTTCCCCATACTCTTCTGCCCACCAAGCAAAAAGGGTAAATAAATCTGCCCAAGTAGAAGGAATATCCAAGTTCATTTTTTCAAATACGGGTTCTATATAGCCCATACTCCTTAAGGAAAACTCACCGGGAAAGGCTACCAGCCTTCCTTGATCATCTGTAAGAGCCTTTTGTATTTCAGGGTACATTTTTTCTACCTGCTTGGTTAATACTTCACTTCCACTTAAATCTTCCAAGTACCCTTTTCCTTTTAACAGCCCCAGCTGCCCCTCTTGAACCACTGTACGGTAAATGTCTACCTCCTCATTTCCCATCATTAAATCTTCGGAAATGCTTCCTCTACTTACCCAATTTCGCTCTTTAAACTTTAAAGGAATTTCCGGCCTTAAATTTTGAAAAGCTTGCACCTCTTCTTCATAGCCATAAGCGCCTTCAATGGTTAAGGTTCCTTGGGCTTTGTTTTTAGGGTCTGTACTTCGCACATAGGTTTTATAATTATCCCAAAGGGCTGCATACAAATCCCCTTCCAGTAAAAACCCCGGAGTAACCTGCCAAACTTCAGGTATGGGAATATAGTTTACTTCTTCAAACTCCATCCCCTCGGCCCATTTCCAAATACTTCCGCCCCCTGCCATGTAAATACTATTGTCCTGCTCATCATAGGCAAGGCCTGTCATCCTATCTTTAGGCAAATGAACCAAAGGTTCAAAGTTTTTTTCTTCAATATCAATAATTCCCAACATTGGGGTTAAAACAGCATTTTCATCCCCTCCGCTTTTTTCCATCACTTTATAGGCCTCTTCTTGGTTATATTGAAGAGCCAACACTTTTCCCTCTTTATAGGGGGCAATAGCGGTAAGGTCTTTCACTTCTATTTTTTCTTCTTTTCCCGTTTCCATATCAAAGCCATATAACTCTAGCCCTAAACTGGGTCCCTCTTCCCATCTTTCTAAAAGTACCAGTAATTGATTTCCTTCAATTACTACACTAATAACCTCCAACATGCCAAAGTCTTCTAGAGAAGAGGCTGTTAATTTTTTTTGAAGGGTAAGTACAAGGTTTAATTCATAGTTCTCCCCTTCTCTTATCACTTCATATAACTTTCCCTCATTTAAATTTAAGCCGTAAAGCTTTTCTCCCGCCGTAACCAAAGCTTGAACCGTTGCCTTTTCCTCCGGTTCTTCTCCTTGGCTTTTAAAATAGTCTAAGGCAGAAAAATGAGCCTGGTTAGCAATATCTTTGCTTACCAGCTGTGCCTCTTTCATGGTTTTATCCCATCTGTAAAGACCATTATCACTAATAAAATAAAGGCTTTTTCCATCTCCCGCTACAGAAGATAGGTATTCCTCTCGGTTTTCTTGGGTAAATAAGTTTACCTCCCCTTCTACCGCCAGTGCTGTATAGGTTAAAGTAAATAACAGGATACTTGCTAGCACCATTGAAAAAAACTTTTTCATTTTTTCCTCCTTACTATGTTTAAATCTTTTATCAACATATTTTTTAACTTGTTTGTCTTTTTATTATAACTTTTTTTCGCTGTATTACAACTTTACATGATTTTTGTTACTTTTCATCTTGCCTTGTTCGTAAAAGCCTCTCACCTTCTTATAAGTAAAAAGCTTTTACCACAAAATTTATGGTAAAAGCTTTTTATTTGAATTACAACAATTATAAATGAATTGCTTTATTCGCAAAATCCTTAGGCAAAGGTTTTGTAGAAAAAACAAAGATCACTTTCTCTTCACTTGCTTTTTTTATTCGTTTTATTATGTCACTATTGCTTTGTTCACTGGTATTTTTCATCACATCATCTAATATCATCAGGTCTGTTTCGTTATATAAAGCCCTTGTAAGGGAAATACATTGTTTTTCATCTTCCGTCAAGTTTCTTCCTTCATTTTCAATCCATGTGTCCATGGTAATTTTTTGAAGCAATGGCTGCAACAATTTTTCTTTACGGAAAGCCTCTTCTCTTTTAGTAGTCCAAGGAATATTGTAAAATAAGTTTTCCCGAAGGCTTGCGCCAATAATTGGGGCCTTTGAAGGTACATATTCTATGCGGCTACGTAGGCTTTCATTTTCCAGTTCCATGATGGCCTTTTCATTTATGGTAATTCCTCCACTTTTTCTAAATTTAGGGAGTAGCTGTGCTAAAGCGGTTTTTCCCGCACCCTCTTGGCCATAAATAGCTACAATATCTCCTTTTAAAAACTCGCCCTCAACCTTTTTTTCTAAAACCTTTCCATTTAAGGTAAAAGTATTAATATTAAAAGCTACCTTTTCAATTGCTTCACAAGGAATATTTCCGTTTAATTCTTCTCCACTTTTTAAATCTCCTACAAACTGGTTGGCCAAAGCCACTTCTTTTGTACTTATATGGCCACTAGAAATAATATTTATATTGGAAAAAAACAAGGGTAATAAAATAACAAACTGTACTATGGTTAAAGGATTAATCTGCCTTAAAACAAAACCATACACTAAAAAAATCAATATCATTACTTGTACAATTTGGTTTACTCCGCCAATCAGTCCCGACATTCCTTGTCCAAAGGCATTCACCTTTGCCATAGAGCCGTATACTTTTTTAATACTGGGTTCCATTTGCTTTATCAAAGCCTCATGGTTTGCCCCTTGCTTTAAGTAATCGGTGTTTTCCATAAAGGAAGTAATTTCTGCCCAGCCTTGGGCACTTTCTTCTTGAAGGGTTTTTCTTTTTTGCACAAGCTTTTGATTAAGGCCTTTATAGGCAAAATAGTTAATGGGCACCATCACTGCCATTATTACAGCAATAATCCAGTTTTGCAGAAGGCTTAAAATCAATATCACCCCTACAATGATTCTGCTTGCCCAAATACGGGCGCTATCTCCGGTTAAATAAAGGTACATGCTGTTTACAGCCATCCCCATTTTTTCCACCAAATTTTTAGCACCCTGTTTGTTAATTTCATCATATTTTAACCGAAAATATCGGTTCATCATAGAAGTCAGGTTGGCAATATTACAGTTTTCTGCATGTTTCTCTCTGGCAACGGTAGCCAACACTTGAAATAAAAGGGTTATAACCAATAAACCCAATAATAAAATCATTCTCTCTTTTGTAAGTCCCAAATTATCTTGAGACCAAACATTAATAAACACCGGAGATACCAAGGAAAGTAAACTGCCTAATAAAATAATGGATAACATCATCATAAAGGATTTTCGATATTTCATTTTAGGTCTCCCCTTTCTTCTATAGGCTTATAGTATCAAACCTTTTCTCCTTTCTCAAGGCTAAAACAAAAATTACACAGCCCTAGTTACTCGTTTTTATAATAAAGCATTCTATAGCAAAAGAAGCCCGAATCTTCAGGCTTCTCTTGTTTGTTCTCTGTTTTTACTTTATTTTTGTTCCAAAGCAAAAGCGGCAGCATTTTCGCCGGCAATTTTCCCCCATACTACACAGCTGGTATTAGCAAGTCCCCCAATGTTGGCACTACCACCAATATTGGCTCCCCCTGCTAATTCTCCTGCTTCATAAAGACCCACAATCGGTTCCCCTTCAGCATTTAACACTTGTGCTTGGGTATTCATTAAAGGACCACCCTTGGTTAACATTACGTAAGGGCAAGTTTTTACTGCATAGAAGGGACCTTCCAAAGGAATTAAAGATTCTTTAGGGCGAGCAAAATCTTTATCCTCTCCATTTTTTGCATACTCGTTATAAGTAGCAACAGTATTGGCTAATTCTTCGCCATTTACGCCAATTTTTTGGGCTAACTCTTCTAAGGTTTCTCCTTTGTATACGCAGTTTTCTTCTGCTAGCATTTCTTCAAACTTTTCCCAGTTTTCATCTTTAGAAATAATTGATTCCTGGCTATCCCTTATTTCCTGAGAAATAATCATATAAACTAAATTTTCTGGGGCTGTAGCATAGGCTTCTTTTCTTTCACTGTCTAGGGCATCATATTCATTTACAATTCGTTTTCCATCTAAGTCTACCCAAATACTTGGGTATTCTTTTACTACTGCAGAAGTCGTTAAATCAAAACCGGCATTGGGAATCCCCCCCGGGTAAGCTGGAAGATAATCCATATTGTTTAGTACTGCTCCCGCTTTTTCTGCAAAAGCATACCCATCCCCTGTTACAAAGGAAGGTGCCATGGTTAATACATTGGCATAGTTGTATTTTTTCAAAAGTTCTTCATTGTGTCCGTAACCACCGGTAGCAAGTATGGTGGCAGCAGCTAAATATTGGGTGTTTTCTTCATCATCAATCACTACCCCTTTTACTGCTCCCTCTTCAACAATAATATCTTTTACTTGGGTTTCTAAAAGTAAAGCAATGTTTCCTTTTTCCACATGGGCATTTAAAAGTGGACGAACCAATTCCACCATGGCTTTTCCCCCACCTTGCACCCGATACTCTCTGGGCACATTAAATGCATCATAAGAAGAGGACATTTTAGGCTCTCTGTCTCCAAAATCCGCCCCTATTTCATCTAACCAGTCTACAGCTTCCGCTGCTTTTTCTGTATGTTTTTGGGTTAGTTCCGTTACGTTGCTTCCCCCACCCATACGCACAATATCTTCTGCAAAGTTTTCAGGGCTATCTTCTATTCCTGCATCTATTTGCATTTTAGCCCCTGCTGCCGAGGTAGTTCCTCCTGCAAAACGAATAGAGCCACCTACATCATCATTTTTTTCAATTAAATATACTTTAGCTCCGGCATCAGCAGCAGCAACTGCTGCATTCATTCCGGTAAAACCAGCACCGATAATAATTACATCAGGGTTTTCAAAGGTAGGCTTTGCCTTTTCTTTTGCAAGTACTTCTACTTTTTCCAAATCTTCTTTTTTTAGTCCGGCTGCTGCCAATGCCTGCTCAGCGGCTTCTAAAACAGCCTTGCTCGTAACTGTTACTGAAGAAATTACATCTAACTCAAGGGAATTGCTTTCCATCATTAAAGCAGGAAGGTTTTCTAAGGCTTTGGTACCAATCCCATCGGTTTCGCCCTCTCCTACAGCTTCAGCATTAGTAATTTTGTTGTCTTCAATGGTTAAAGTAACGGTTACATCCCCTCCAAAACCTTTGGCTGTTCCGGTAAATTCCTCAGCATAAGCCAAGGTGAAAACAGAAAAGGTCATTACTAAAACCAATAGTAAGGAAAATAGTTTTTTCATAAATAACATCCTCTCTTTTTTATGATTGTTTTAAAACATCTCACTCCAATATAGCTTTTTGTTTGTTAATTGTCAATCAATTTTTTTAACTTTTATTTAACTTTTTTCTATCCTATTGCCTCTTTTTGCAAAACAGATTTAAACAGGAAAAAGAATATCAGTGATGCCATTCCTTCATTTTCAAAGAAATTTACACTAACATCAGCAGAGTAAAGAAGTTTTTTAAGTTGTTCTTGTCAAAATTTCTTTTTCTTCTCTTTGTTTAAAACAAAGTTTCCTATAAAAAAGGATGCCGACAAAAGTCAACATCCTTTTTCATAAGCGGTATGATTAAACCTCTATTTATTTTTTAAATATTCTTTCAATGTAGGCTGATTTTGATCCTTTTGAGATAATAAAATCTCTCCAGCCTTTTCTAAAGGCCAACGAATACCAATATCCGAATCATTCCAAATAAGTCCGCCTTCTCCTTGAGGGTCGTAGTAGTTGGTACACTTGTAAAAAAACTCCGCCATCTCTGATAGTACCAAAAAACCATGGGCAAAGCCTTCAGGCACATAAAGCATTTTTTTGTTTTCTGCCGTTAAATAGCTACCATGCCATTTACCAAAGGTAGGGCTTCCATTTCTTAAGTCTACCACTACATCAAATATTTCTCCTGAAAGTGCCCGTACCAATTTCCCTTGAGGCTTACGAGTTTGAAAATGAAGCCCTCGAAGTACGCCCTTTTTTGAAGAAGACTGATTATCTTGACAGAAGACCATATCAAGGCCCTCTTCTTTAAAATCTTCATAGTGATAAGTTTCCATAAAATACCCACGATGATCACCAAATACCTGAGGGGTAATTTCAAATACCCCTTCTAAAGGGGTTTTTTCAAATAGAAATTTGCTCATACCTTACATTCCTATCTATCCGCATACATTTTTTCGTAATATTCTTGGTAGGCACCGGAGGTAATTCGATCCATCCATTCTTTATTGTCCTTATACCAATCTAAGGTTTTTTCTATACCAATCATAAAAGGAGTTTCCGGCTGCCAGCCTAAGGCTTCCCCAATTTTTTTAGGGTCAATAGCATAACGTACATCATGGCCTTTTCTATCGGTTACATGGGTAATTAAGTTTTCACTTACAGTATTATCCATGTTTTTTTGCACATAAGCAATAATGCTTTTTACAATATCAATGTTGTATTTTTCATTATGGCCACCAATATTATATACTTCTCCCAGCTCCCCTTTTTGGGTTACTAAATCAATGGCCTTACAGTGATCTGACACATAGAGCCAGTCTCGCACCTGCATACCATCTCCATACACAGGCAAGGCTTTATGATTTACAGCATTATTAAACATTAAGGGAATTAATTTTTCAGGAAATTGATAAGGTCCATAGTTATTTGAACAGCGGGTAATATTCATAGGAAAGCGATAAGTATCCCAATAGGCTTTCACCATTAAATCAGCAGCTGTTTTACTGGCGGAATAAGGGCTGTGAGGATCCAACGGAGTCTCTTCTACAAAGAAACCTCCTTCACCTAAATCACCATATACTTCATCTGTAGATACCTGAAAAAACTTTACTCCATCTTTATACTGGTCATCTCCTGTGCTCCAAGCGGCTTTAGCCACATTTAGCAGGTTCATGGTACCCAGCACATTGGTTTTAATAAAAATTTCAGGGTCTGAAATACTTCTGTCCACATGGCTTTCTGCAGCAAAGTTAATCACATAATCAATGGTGTTTTCTTTAAAAATATTTTCAATCAGTTCTTTATCACAAATATCCCCTTGAATAAAGGTATAGTTGGGATGGTCTTCTACAGAGGTTAAATTTTCAAGGTTTCCTGCATAGGTTAATTTATCTAAGTTAATAATGGAAATGTCTTTGTATTTATCCAACATGTATATAATATAGTTAGACCCGATAAATCCGGCACCTCCGGTTACTAAATAGGTTTTCATGATAAATCCCCTTTCTCTTTTTCCTTATGTAAAAAATCTTCCAAAGCATCCTCCCAAGGACGCATTTCATCTTTTACCGTTATCTTAAGCATTGTATGGCTTAAAGCCGAGTAGGCAGGCCTTTTTGCAGGGCGAGGATACTCCTTTGTGGTTAAGGGTTTTACCTTACAAGGCAATTGGGCTTTTTCCATAATGGCTTTGGCAAAATCAAACCAACTGCAAATTCCTCTTCCTGTTACATGGTAAATACCATATTCTTGGGTTAAGGCAATTTTCAGCATATGGTGCACCACATCTTCCACATTGGTGGGGTTTCCCAACTGATCCTGTACTACCCCTATTTCCTCTTGTACTTTTCCAAGGCGAATCATGGTTTTCACAAAGTTTGGACCGTAATGTCCATAAAGCCAAGAAACACGAATAATAAAAGCTTTTTGACAAAAGTTTTTTACATATTCTTCTCCCAGCTTTTTACTTTTCCCATATACGGTTACAGGCTTTGTTTCATCCCATTCCTCGTAAGGGCTATGGGCTAGTCCGTCAAAAACATAATCAGTAGATATATGGATCAGTTTTGCCCCTACCTTTTGGGCTGCCATAGCCAAATTTCTTGGGCCTAGGGCATTTACTGCCATGGCCTGTGTTTTTTCACTTTCGCAGTTATCCACGTGGGTCATGGCAGCACAGTTGAAAATCATTTTCGGTTTTTCTTTTTCCATGGTTTCCATGGTCTTTTGCCTATTTGTAATGTCCAGCTGTTCCCTATCTAAGGCCACTACCTCAACTTTTTTATAGGCCTTATCTATTCCTCCCAGGGCAGTTTTCCCTGTAGTAAAAGCTTCCATCAGCCCCTGAGCCAACTGTCCCTTTGCTCCTACAACAACAATCTTCATTTGTTTATTCCTTTATTGCTGGGCAATCATATACAGGTACTCACCATATTCTGATGCCTTTAATTTTTCTGCCTGATTGAGCAACTGTTCTTTAGTGATAAAGCCATTATTATAAGCAATTTCTTCAAGACAAGCTACATATAACCCTTGACGAGTTTGCACAGCTTCAATAAAACTGGAAGCTGTAAGCATAGCCCTTGGGTTTCCTGTATCCAGCCAAGCGGTTCCTCTGCCAAATAATTCCACTGTTAAATCGCCTCTTTCCAAATAAGCATTGTTTACAGCGGTAATTTCAATTTCTCCTCTGGCAGAAGGTTTTACATTTTTGGCAATTTCAATCACATCATTATCATAAAAATACAAACCGGGTACGGCATAGTTAGATTTTGGCTTAACAGGTTTTTCTTCAATAGACAACACTTTCCCTGTTTCATCAAAGTCCACCACCCCAAATTCTTTAGGGTTATGCACATGGTAGCCGAAAATAGTAGCACCTTTTTCTTTGGAAGCAGCATTTTTAAGCCTGCTGGTTAAACCGTAACCGTAAAAAATATTATCTCCCAAAACAAGGCAAACAGAATCATTGCCAATAAAATCTTCCCCTAAAATAAAGGCATCCGCCAAACCCCTTGGGTGTTCTTGTACTTTATAAGTAATTTCAAGGCCAAGTTGCCTTCCGTCTCCAAACAATTCTTGATACATGGAAATGTCTCTAGGGGTTGAAATAACTAAAATCTCCCTGATTTTAGCCAACATTAAAGTGGACATAGGGTAATAAATCATAGGTTTATCATAAATAGTAAGCATTTGTTTGGATACAGCCAAAGTGGAAGGATATAATCGGGTTCCGGCCCCGCCGGCTAAAATAATTCCTTTCATTTAGACAACTCCTTTATTCTGTAATTCTTTTTTAAAGCGGAAAATCTCTTACAAATTATACCATACCTTTACAAAAAATACCTCTATCCTACTTTCTTGTAAAAACCATCTTCTCATCTTCCTCATAATAAGCAATCAATTTTTTCGCTCTTTTTGAAAAAGTATGCTCTTCAAGTACTGTTTTCTGTCCTTTTAAGGCCATTTTCTCTCGTTTTTCAGGGGTTTTCAAATAATATTCTATTTTTTCTTCCAAGTCTTTTTTGCTTCCATCATAAGTGGCTACACAATCAGGCAAGGTTTCTTCTAGCCCCTCTACCGAATCTGACAAAATAAAGGCTCCTGCAGCTAAGCCGTCAAATATACGGTTAGCAATAAAGCCCTTGTCCCGCATATCTTCCCAGTGATCATTTAATAAAATTTTACAATCTTGATAGGCCCTCCCCAATTTATCGTTATCAATATGCAATCCTTTAATATACTTTTTCTCTATCCATTCTTCCCAGCCACTACCATATACTTGAAGGTTTTCTTTGGTGGGCAATAAGTCTTTTAAAATTTTCCGATAGACCCCACGGGCATTCCCTACAAACAACAACTCTCCGTTTTTTTCTTTTTGATAAGGGGTATAAAACAGCTTTTCATCCGTACATTGAAGCAAAACCTCCACAGGTACTTTTACTTCTTTTTTTATTTTCTCTGCCCAAATATAAGAGGCTACACAAACCCTATCATACCGGTTATATTCTTCCTTTTTTACTTGCTGGGGGTGAGAAATATTCCACATGATATTGATATGCTCTTTTAAAGGTTCGTAGCTTCTAAGGCCCCGTAAAAACAACACATATTTTCCCTCAAAAGGGTCTTTCCATTGGGGCATCGGCCGTATTTCGTAAGTGAACCCTTCTTCTTTAAAGGCTTCTCCTAAACTTTTGGCAAAATGATAATCTCCCCATTGGTGAATTTCTCTGTGATTAGGGGCACTAATCATAATGGCAATTTTTTTTAAATCTTTTTTCCCTTTTTCTTCTAAAAAAGATAAAAGTTCTTCTGCCCTTTTTTCATAAGTATGGTAGGCAAGTACAAAGGTTTGTAAAGTAGCCGTCAGTTCTTCTCTTTCCTTTTCATGGGTTAAGTAATAGGTAAGCTTTTTTTCCAGCTCTTCTTGGCTTTCGTAGGTTGGCAAAAGTCCTTCAAAGGTTTCTTTGGCTCCAATGGTTCCATTGGTTAGTACCAGCCTACCGGCAGCTAAGGCATCAAACACACGACTGTTCACAGCTCCAAAACTCTTGGTTTTGCTATTGGCATCATCTAACACCACTTTGGTGTATTGATATAAAGTAGGCATTTCGCTATATGCTTTTGCCCCTTTTGCAATGATTTTCAGGTGGGCTACCTCTTCCCAATTAGCACCGTAAATTTTCCCTGTAAAGGGAATCTTTTCAGGATGTAAAAAGCTTGTAATATCCCTTGGTTCCTTCCAATAACTTCCTGTAAAAATATAGTCTGCCTCATATTGCTCTTGATCGTAGGGGTTTTGCGGTAAGCTGTCTACTTTACCAAAGGTATGGTGATTGGTAGCAATAGGAAAAACCTTCACTTCTTTCGTCAAACGACTTTTCACAAAAGCAGCGGCTTTTTCACTACTGGCAAATAGGCTGTCATAATCTATCACTCCTGGGTTTTCACACCACTCACTAAACCAATTTCGCATCCATGCCAGGGTGTATTTCGGTTTGTTTTTTCTTATTCTATTGACATCATAGTCATGAATCATGGCAATCAATAAATCAATATCAGGGGGTAAATCATACCAACTTTCCTTTTGTCCTCGTTCAATATATGCTACTTCACAATTTTTTTCTTTTAAGGCATTTCCAAGTTCCATGGCGGTAAAATAATCCCCTGCCATGGTACCGGGGTTACTTTGGCTTACCATAAAAGCTACTTTTAAAGGAGTTCCTTCTTTTTTTAATTGCCTTACTTTAAAATAAAAAAGCTCTTTTTCTAAATAGCTTTGCCAAGTGTCTTGAAAAAGGGTCATGTTGCTTAAACGTCTTTTTACCACTTTTTTAGGAGCGGAAGTACTTTGGGTGCCAAATTCATAATGAAAAAGCAAACTGGTAGGGCAATAGATGTTTTGATAGCCTAAACGGTGAATTTTCAAACATAAATCCACATCTTCATAGCCATAAACATAACCTTCCTCAAAACCTCCTGCTTTTTGAAAAAGGGCTTTCTTCACTAACAAAACTGCTGCAGTTACTGCCATTCTGGTAACAGGTTTTTCTTCTTTTTCATCAAACACTTGTTTCCCGTTATCCATATTAAAAGGACGGTAAAAAGGCTTTTCTAAAAAAACCTCTTCCCTAAAATCAATCCCTGTATGTTGAAGCAAGAAAGATTTTCCCTTATTAATCGTATTTTCAGGTATTTGAGGATACACCAATTTGGCTCCTATAGCTCCCGGATTTTTTGTTTTATCCATGGTGTATAATAACTCATCCAGCCAGCCTTGGGTTACCTCAATATCATTATTCATAAATACCAAATATTCCCCTTGGGCTATCTCCACTCCCTGATTATTGGCTTTAGAAAAAGAAGCATTTTCTTTGTTTTCAATTACCTGTAAAAGCATTTTTTCTTTTTGCTTTTTCAAAAAATCTAAAGACCCGTCTTTTGACCCGTTATCTACTACGATCACTTCATAGTTTGAATAAAACTGCTCTTTTTGAAGAGATTCAAATAACACTTTCAACTTGTCAAGGCCGTCTTTGTTCACCACAATAATGGAAACCAGGGGATTTCCCTTCCCTTTCCAAGGCTCTTTTAATTTTTCTTTGTGAAGGGCAAGAATTTCTTCCTTACTGTACTTGCTTGGAACAAAGGTTTCTTCTACTGTAGTTCCACTTGCCAAAGGAACTTTGCTTTTCTCATTGTCTCCTTTTTTTATTAACTGCCATATTTTTTTAGGTGCCTTTATAAGTTGTTTAGGAGAAGAAAGGGAATCGGCAATAATGCTTCCCATACGAAAGCGGGTAGATTGTAAGGTTTTTTCTACTTCCTCGTTGGTATTTTCCAACTGCTTTTGCAAATCTTGTATTCGCTGCAAAAAATAATCTCGTTCCTGATCATCAAGGCTTACCTTGCTAACTTTGTTTTTCCCTTCTTCTTCTGCTAAATCCCTTAATACAGGGGAAAGAACCAGCCCTTTGATATACTCTTTTGTTCTTTCATCATATTGACTTTCATCATAAATTAATCCAAGGCCCTCTCCAAAGGGAATATAAAGGCTCTTATAGTCTTTGGCTGTTTCTCCTATTTCTTTTTTCAAACTTTCAAACTTTTTTTGTGAAATACCGAGCAAAAAAACAAAAGGAAGGGGGGAAAGTTCCCAAACTTTTACAAGGTCTTCCCCTTCATCCATAATCCATAGTGCATCTACTTTTTCAAAAGGTTCAAGGCTTGGCAAATAACATAGCTCTGCCTTCTTTTCCTTGCAATAGCTTTTCACTTCTTCCAGCAAAGGGCTTTCTTTCTTCCCTATAAAAACCATGTTTTGGCTGTTTGCATAAGTTAAAAGGGGTTTAAATACCCTGTTCCAATAGGCGCTAATCTTCCTCACTCCTACTTCATTATTCCATGGCTTTTTCTTTTAAAAGGCCTTTTGAATAAAATCAGGTAAGTCCATAGGTTTCTCATTTTCATCAAATACGGTTATCTTCGTATTTAAAGGTTTTTTCAGCAGCTTTTTTCCCTCTCTGGTACTGTCTAATTTAAGGGGCAAAGGCTCTTTGTTTTTTATTATTTGAACCAATTCTCCTATATCTTCCAACGGTTTTTCAAGGGCAATCCCTAGCGTTCCATTTTCTCTTGCTTCTTCAAGATGGTGTATGTCTGTGCCAGCAGTTATAGGCAGGTTGTAATAGTTGGCATATTCCACAGCCCAGGCGTCAGAATATAAATCATTTCCATAATTATATCCTTCTATGCCATGAACCAAGTAAGGATATAAGCGAATATGAGAAATATAGCCTCTTTCTCTAAAAGGATGGGCTTGAACCACAACTCCCCCAGCCTTTGTTACTTCTTCAAATTGTTCTTTAATGGTCCAGTTGGTCATTTGAGGATGTTCCTTTAACCATTGGGGGCTTAAGCCATATATTAAAAATTCTGTAGCAAAATAATTTTCTTCCCAACCTAAAAAAACCTCTAAACCTTTCTGAATTCCTTTGTTTTTTGCCTCTTCATAACCTCTTATAAAAGCTTCAATTCGTTTTTCCCAAGAAAGCCTTCTGGGAACAGAAGTATTCCCGCCAAAAAAATGATCCGTTACAATTATTCCCCGATAACCAAGATCAATATATTTTTGAACATAGTCCTTTGCCTCTGTGGTAGCACAGGCACTACCGGTTACTGTATGTAAATGGGTTTCATAAAAATATTTCATCTAACATCTCCTATAACAAGTTTTCACAATTACAATTATATCATAAATCCCTTTGTTTCTTCTTTTTTTCTTCCACATTCTCCCTTCTCTCCTTTTTTAGATTTACAAATTGTTCATATCCTGTTTATGAACTTTTGTTATAATAAAATAGCTAAATTAACAAGATTTTTATTTGCTATCCCCAATTAAAATAACCTTATTAAAAGAAGGAATGACATGGTAACTTTAGATAATATTTCAAAAAAATATGGAAACCTATGGGCTGTAAAAAACGTAAGTTTCACCCTCCCAAAGGGAAAGATCATTGGCCTTTTAGGGCAAAATGGTGCAGGAAAAACTACCCTTTTAAATATGATTACCGGCTACATTGGCCCCAGTGAAGGCAGCATTTCTATTGGGGATATTGATTTGTTTAAAAATCCTCGTGAAGCTAAGAGCAAAATCGGCTATCTTCCTGAACACCCTCCTTTGTACGAAGATATGACGGTACGTAGTTTCTTAACTTTTTGCAGCCGTATTAAGCAAGTAGAAAAAAAGAGTATTCCTTCTCACATTGAAGAAATTGCCCATACCACTGGTATTACTGATGTAATGGATCGGTTAATCGGTCATTTATCCAAAGGCTATCGTCAACGTGTAGGCATTGCCCAAGCCCTTTGCGGTGCCCCGGAAATACTGATATTTGATGAACCTACTGTGGGGCTTGATCCTAAACAGCTGGCCCAAATTCGCCAGTTGATTAAAACCTTGGGCGAAAAACACACCATTGTTTTCTCTTCTCATATTTTACATGAAATACAGGCCCTTTGTGAGGAAATATACATCTTACATAAAGGGGCTTTAGTCAAAAAAGTCGACCCTTGCTCCATAGGCAACGGCAAGCAAAAAACCATTTTATTACGGCTTTCAGTTTTAGCTTCCCCCCAAAGTCTTCTTCCTGCTCTTCAAAGCCTTAGTGCCGTACAAAGGCTTTTCCCCATTCATAGCTGCCAAGAAAACATTACCCAAGTCACTTTAGAATGTTTGGTAGATAAAGAGCCGGAAAAACAACTTTTTACTTTATTAAGTGGTTTAAATACCCCTATTTTACGCCTAACTCCTCAAGAAGATACTTTAGAAGAAATCTTTTTACGGGTAATTTCACAGGCCGATGCCAAGGAGGCACTGGAGAATTAATGATAGCAATATGGAAAAAAGAATTGGAAAGTTATTTTCACACCCCTGTGGGCTATGTGTTTATGGGCGTGTTTCTAGCCCTTTCAGGGCTTATGTTCTATGTGCTGAATATTTCTGCTTTCAGTAGCAACATTCCCCAGTTTTTCGGTAGCATTACTTATTTATGGATTCCCCTCATTCCCATATTAACCATGGGGCTTTTTGCTCAGGAACGTCAGCGAAAAACCGACCAATTTCTCTTTACTTCTCCTTTGTCCTTAAGTGCTGTGGTTATTGGTAAATTTTTAGCTGCTGCTACGGTACTTCTGTTAACCGTGTTTCTTACCTTTGCCTATGTGGCTTATATTGCCCTTTACAGCCAGGTGTACCTTGGAGAAATTTTGGTAGCTTATCTTGGTTTTATCCTTCAAGGCCTTTGTTTTGTGGCCATTAACCTCTTTATTTCTTCTTTGTCTAAAAGTCAGGTAGTTGCAGCCATCCTATCTTTAGGCGTTAATTTTTTTCTATGGATTATTAATGTATTAGCCGACCATGTCCCTTCCCCTTTCTTTTCAAAAGTCTTTTACTTTTTTAGTCTTTATGATCGTTATCTGCCTTTTGAATTTGGGCAACTGTCTCCTGAAAGCCTTGTTTATTTCTTCTCTTTTATTACTGTTTTTTTAACTGCTACTATCGTCTCTCTTCAACAACGTCGCTGGAGGAATGGTTAAATGAATCAACAAAAAAAGTCTTTTTCCTCATCCAAGTGGCGTTCTAAGGGTTTTTCCTTAGGGATTCTCTTCTTTGTAATCGTTATTGCTGTTACCCTTAGTTTACTAACAGCTTTTTTGGAAGATAAATATGCCCTAAAGCAAGATTTTTCCTACAATGCTATTACTACTTTAAGCCCCACTACCCTTGCTGTGGTTCAAAGTATTCAAGAGCCTGTTGAAATATTTACCGTTGCCAACCGTGGTCAAGAAGATGCCCAGTTGGTTGATTTAATTGCTCGCTACCAAAAAGAAAACCCTTTCATTTCCTTTGAGCTGATTGTCCCTTCTGAAAACCCCGGTTTTATCCAAAGGTACAAGGATAAAGGAGAAGACCTTCCTCTGGATGGTACCCTCATTCGCAGTACTACTACAGACCGGTATAAGGTGTTAGCACCTACAGACTATATTATCCCTCAATATAACGAGGAACTTGAAATAGAGTACCGTTACCAATACGAAAAAGTTCTTTCCGAAGCGTTGGTGTATGTTACTGCCAACCATATTCCTACGGCTTTATTTGTTACAGGCCATCAGGAAATTGTTCAAAGTCAATCTATTGCCCCCCTAGAGGCTATGCTTTCCGCTAACCATTTTTCTTTAAGTCAGGGTGCTATTACCAATAACCCGGATCTTTTTAATACAGATCTCCTGTTTATTCTTTCCCCTACCAGAGATTTTACTCAAGAAGAAATTGATTTAACAGTAGATTACCTCTCCAAAGGAGGATCTCTTTTTGTCACTTTAGATCCGATTTTTCACGAAGAAAGCCCTGATCAGCCTTATCTACCTAATTTAATGTCCTTATTAAAATCCTACGGCATTCTTCCCACCCAAGGAACCATTTTAGCCAATAAAGAAAGCACTGACGATTATTCGGTGAACTCCTTTGTGTTAAAGCCCCTTTTAGCAGAGCAGGAACTCCTCTCTTCTTTAAAAGAGCAAGGTTTCACCGATATTCTTTTGCCCTATACCACAGGTTTCTTCCCCCCTCAGGAAGTTGATGAAAAGCTACTGGTTGAAAACCTATTAAACTCTTCCTCTTCCTCCTATGAAAAAATTCTTACTGAAAACATGGAAGAGTTTGAAAAAAATCCTGAAGACCGTGAAGGTCCCTTTGCTCTGGCTCTTTTGTCCACTAAAGAAGGAAAAGAAGGTCATTTTGGAAAAATCCTTGCCCTTGGCACCAGTGAAGCTTTGTTAAACCCCGATATTCTTTACTATTCCCATAATGAAGCCTTCTTTCATACCCTCCTATCATCCCTTGTTCCCAGAGAGGATTTTACCTTGGCTATTTCCAGCAAACAAGGGGTTCGTCCCCCTCTTTCGCAAGGGTCAACCCCAATGGGGGTTGCGCTGGTTGTTCTGCTACCTGTATTGGTCCTATTAGGTGCTTTGCTTATTTTGCTTCCTCGTAAGCACCTGTAAACCTATTCCCTTTAGTAAAGGAGTTTTTTATGGATATACCCCCTAAAAAAAAGCCCATTCAATCTATCAACCCAAAAATATTATTTTTAGGTCTTTTCCTTCTTGCTGGGGTTATTGTGGCGTTTACGCTTTTCATCTTTCAAAAAAAGCCCCTTTCAGTAACCACCCCTAACAGTAGCGCTGTTGTTTTATTTTCAGAAGACCCTAAAAACATTGCTTCTCTTACTGTGGCTATTTCAGGGCAAAACCCTTACACTCTTTTGCAAAATGAAAAAGGAGAGGTTGTTTTAAAAAATTATGAAAGCTTTCCTTTACAACCAACCCCCGTCGAAGAAATCTTTGCCTTCGCATCCCATATTGAGGTAGAAGAAACCCTTACCCTTGAAGAAGAAGGGCTAAGCTCCCAGCAGGTTTTCGACTTACACAAAAGTGAATTTGGCCTTGATTCTCCTTTAGTGGAAGTAAAGGGCACCACCTTTTCAGGGAAAAGCTTTTCCTTTGCTTTTGGAGATGAGGTGCCTCATCATCCCTCTGTTTTTTTTACTTTTAACCAGCAGCCTGTTATTTATCTTTTATCAAAAGGTTTTTCCGATTTATACCACACCTTGGATAAAGAATTGATTTTTGTTCCTCAACCTATTATTCACGGCCAACGAATCCATCAAATTACTTATCAATACCCAAATCGGCAAGTTCAGCTTGCTGCCAAGGGTACTATTTTAAAAGAAGATGGATATTTCACTTGGCAAATGAATTCTCCTTCTCTTTATCCTTTAGATCCTGAAAAGGTCTCTGCCCTTCTTTCTCATTTTGAAAACTTTCATATTGGTTCCTTTGTGGAAAAAGCCACTGAGCAAAGTTTACAAACCTACGGTTTTTCTCCCCCCCAGCTCACCCTCACCATTAACCAGCAGGAGGCTACTATAGGGCAAGTAAATCCTCAAGGGATTTTTGAGCAATCCTCCTATCCTCAAAGCACCTTTACCTTACAAATTGGGCATCAGTTAGATCCCTATACATACTATGTTTTAATAGAAAATCACATCTATTTGTTAAGCACCCTCTCTCTTGGGGATGCACTTTTTATTGACGAATCTTCTCTTTTACTAAAAAGGCCGGTATTGCTTCCCATCGAAACCCTTTCAACCCTTGTTGAAAAAAATCTCGTTACCCAAAAAACCACCGGCTACACCCTTTCTTGGAACCCCATCTTGCTAAAGAATAACGAATTTCAAAAAGACGAACAGGGCAACCTTGTTACCCAGCTTACCGTTACTTCTCAAGAAAAAACTTTAGATTCTGTTTCTTTTTCAACTTCTTATACGGCTTTAACCCAAGTTGCCGTTACCGGTTTTTTACCGGAAAATTTTATCAAAGGCCCTTCTCACTATCAATTGATACTAACTACTACTGGTGGCATTACCCGTACCATAGAACTTTCTGCTTTCGATGCAGTTCACGATGCTTTAACCATTGATGGCGTCAGCCTTTTTTACATTCCTAAAAACATCCTTCAAGAAGCTTTTTCCCAGCTGGCTTCTTCACAAAGTGCAGGTGATTTTTCATGAGGCTTTTTATTGACGGCGATGGCTGCCCTGTCATAGACATTGCCTTGAATCTGGCTCAAAAACATCAAATTCCCCTTACCATTGTTTGCGATGAGGCCCATTTTTTTCAAAAACCCTATGGGCAAATTTTACAAGTATCTAAAGGACGTGACAGTGTAGATTTTGCCTTGGTCAATGCCCTTAAAAAAGGGGATTTGGTCATTACTCAAGATTACGGCTTAGCTGCCATGGCATTAGCAAAAAAAGCTTATGTCCTCCACCAAGACGGTTTTTTCTATACGGAAGAGAATATTGAAAGCCTTTTAATGAGCCGTCATATGAACCAAAAAATTCTCTCCCAAGGAGGGCGTATTAAAGGACCAAAAAAACGAAATCAAAAACAAAACCTTACTTTTTCCATGGTTCTTGAAGAGTTTTTATTAAAAGAAAATCAAGAATAACCTCTTCTCTCCTTTTGGCTTTTTGTTCTTTTCTTGTTCTATAAAAGAAAAAATGGTATAATACTACAATAATCAAAAATTTCTTTTTTGATTATTTCTAAACTAGCTTTCATAACCAACTTTTTACGAGGTGATTACATGTTGCGTTTACTAAAAAGCTTATTTTTAGTGGCTGTTTTTGCTTTTTCCTTGGTTTTGGCTCCGGTTCAAAATGCCAAAGCCGATATTTATGGATATGATCTTACTTTAAATCAAATGGTACTTACTGTAAAAGAAAATGGCCAGCTTATTGCTCAACTTCCTTTTGAAGAAGAAAATCCTAACATCGCTCTACTGGCAAACGGTCAAAAATCTTTTATGGCTTTATATGCCAACTCTGCTCTTGAAACCCAAGACTACCAGCAAATCTATTTTCTTTCTCTCCCCGGCAATAATCATACGGTTGTCATTAATTTAATTGGGGACTATGCTTCCTTATTTGTGTCCTCTTCTTACGATACTCCTACTCACCTGTTATTAGACGGTACCACTTTTATTGATACAGCCACCCTTCTTAACAGCAATAGCGATTTACAGGGAAATGGTCAAGTCAATACCCTTTTAGCTACCCAAAGGCATTTGCCTTATCAAAACACCAGTTATTTTACAACCATCCCCGATCATCAATTAAGCGACTTTAACAAAGCTTTTTTTACAACCTTTCCTTTAAATGCTTATTACCAATGGACAAACGAAAATTAGCCTGATTTATCATTTATCAAAGAAAAAAGCCCTTTTAAAGGGGCTTTTTTCTTTTTATAGTATCCTATTCTTTTTCTATTTTTAGCCGATTACTTCTACTTTGCTGGTTCCTTGTCCACTTTTTTTAACCACAATTTGCTTGTCAATAGATTGCTTTAATTCCCCTACATGGGAAATAATTCCTACAGATCTCTCCCCTTCAGAAAGGGTTTTTAATACCCTAATAGCCTTTTGTAAACTTTGCTCATCCAAGGTTCCAAAGCCTTCATCTATAAACATAGAATCAAAACGAAGGCCTCCTGCCTGCATTTGTATTTCATCGCTAAGCCCCAAGGCCAAAGCCAAGGAAGCCATAAAGGCTTCCCCACCTGAAAGGCTTTTTGCGCTACGTATAGAACTGCTGTAATGGTCAAATACGTCAATATCAAGGCCTGCAGACCTGCCTAAGTGCTCTGCCTCTTTTTTATGAACCAATTCATACTGTCCCCCGGTCATCTGATAAAGTCGCTGGTTAGCCTTTTTTAACACCTCTTGCAAATACTGTATTTGTACATAGGTTTCAAGGGTAATTTTTTCTTTTCCTGTCAAATCTCCACCAATAACCTCATTCAGTTCTTTCATCCAAGCCCATTCTTTTTCTGTTTTTTCCCATTGGTGAAAACCTTTTTGAAAAGAGGCAAAGATTTCACGGTTCTTTTCCACTAGCCTTACTTTTTTTTGATAGGTTCTTTCTTTTTCCTTTTCTTCTTCTTGAAACTGTGCCAATATATTTTGAACTTTTTCACTACTAAGGTGGGTATCAAAACCGGGGGCTTCCAGCTGAATTTCCAGTTGGTTTTTTTCTCCTGTTAAAGCGGCTATGTTACGGCTACTTTCATCAAATTCCTTTTTTTCTTGAAGCATGTTTTCTGTTAATTTCACAATTTCTTCTTGTACTTTTTGTAGTTCTTTCTTAGTTTCCAGTAAGTCTTTAATTTTTAAAGCTTTTTCTTCTTCTTCAATTTGAGTAATTAGTGCTTGATTTTGGGCTTTGATTGCTGATAAAGCTCCCACTAAGCTATGAAACTCTTTCTCTCCTTCAGCTAATGCCTTTTCATTCTCATCTTTTTTCTTTTCCAAGGCCTCTTTTTCTTTTTGTTCATTCCTAATGGTTTCAAGTTCCCCATCAATTTTTCTTTTCTTTAAGGTTAACTCTTCCTGATAAGCTTTCCCTTTAATAGGAACCTCTTCCAGCTTTGTAATTTTTAACAACTCTTCCCCTTTTTCCCAAAGGGCTTTTGTCGTCTCTTCAAGCTCCTTGTTTTTTTCTGCTAGGGTTACAGCCTTTTTATTCATTTCTTCCCCTTTTTTCCCAATTTCTTCTTTCAAAGCATCTAAGGTTTCTTTATCAGGGGTATTTTCCACCAATTCCGCTTTTTTCACATGTTCTGTGCTGCCACAAACAGGGCAAGGGGTTCCCGGCAATAGCTTTTCTGCCAAAAGTCCTGCCTGACCTTTTAAAAATAGGTTTTCTTTTTGATTTGCTTCTTCTTTTTTCTTTTCAAAATTCTCTAATTCTTCTTGGTATTTTTTTCTGTCCAAAGAAAGAGATTCTCTTAAAAAGCTATAGGCTTTATATCTTTCTCCTAAGGCTTTCAGCTGTTCAAACCCTTCTTGGTTTTTTTCTTTTTCTCTTTTCTTTTCAATTAGCGCCACCTCAATATGACGATATTGTTTTTCTTCTTCCTTTATTTTTTCTTGAAGAGCCTTTTCCTTCTTCACCTTATCTTCTGTTAAGGCAAAGGCTTGCGTAATACGCTTTTCTTCCTTTACACTTTGGGTTTTTTTTGTTTTTAACCCCTCTATTTTTTCAAGGTTTTTAATTCCTTCTTCTAAAAGAATTTTTTCCTTTTCTTTTTCTT
>CAZEIB010000005.1:0-31128 GCA_964511785.1 uncultured Oscillospiraceae bacterium | reverse complement strand
GGCGGGGTTAAAACAATTGTTGGTACCCCAAGGCCTTGAAGCGTTAAACTTTACCCAGCTTGAAAATCCCCCAATAGATGAGCTGTTGGCAGCAGCACAAACCCTGCCTTTGATGAGCGAAAAAAGACTTGTTGTGGTAAAAAACCTTGGTTTGTTAGGGGGAAAAGGGAAAAAAGATGAAAAACAGGAAGAATTGTTTTTGTTTTTACTGGAAAACCTACCCTTAACCACTTGCTTGGTATTTTATCAGCAGGAAAAACTGGATAACAGGAAAAAAATGGTAACAACATTAAAAAAAGTGGCTGAAACCGTTTCTTTTCTTCCATTAAAAGAAATGGAATTAACCAAGTGGATTATACAAACTTTTAGAGGAGTCCAAAAAGACATCCCTTCTTTTGTAGCCCAGGAACTGGCTTTTATGGTAGGGAACAATACCGCTACCTTAAAAGAGGAGATTGATAAAATTGCTTCCTACATGGGGGAGGAAGGAGAAGTTACCAAAGAGATGATTAAAGAAATAGCCACCCCTTCTTTAGAGTATAGTGTTTTTGATATGGTGGATTCTTTGGTAATGGGCAAAGAAGAAAGAACCTTTTATTTACAAAAAAAATTGATTGAAGAAGGGGGAGAAAGAATAGGCATTTTAGCAATGATATTACGGCAATACCGTATTTTATTGTTTGCCAAAGGAATGCAAGGGGAAAAAAGGGATAGGGAAACCATTCGAAAGGGGCTAGGAATACCGGGATTTGCCTTGGAAAAAGCCCTTAGACAGGGGAGAAATTATTCTTTAGAAGAGCTGAAACAAGCGGTGAGCCTTTGTGTGAATACAGAGTTTGATATTAAAAGGGGGGCCCTTCCTCAAGAAGGTGCCTTAGAGCAATTAACCTTTAAATTGTTAAGACTTAAAGGTTAATAAGTAAAAAAACACGTATTAGTTTTGTTAATACGTGTTTTTTGTTTCCTTCATATTTGCTTGCTTACTTGGCAAATTCTGTACTTCTGGTTTCTCTAATCACATTTACACGAATTTGACCAGGGTATTCCATTTCTTTTTCAATACGTTTGGCAACTTCTTTGGCTAATACCTTGGTGCCGTCGTCGGTAATATCATCAGGTTTAACCATAATGCGTACTTCACGGCCAGACTGAATAGCGAAACTTTTTTCAACTCCGATAAAGGAATCGGCAATTTCTTCCAGTTTTTCAAGGCGTTTGATATAATTTTCCAAAGATTCTCTTCTGGCACCGGGACGGGCAGCAGAGATGGCATCGGCAGCTTGTACAAGGACGGCTTCCACTGTTTGTGGCTCAATATCGTTATGGTGAGCTAAAATTGCATGGATGACATCAGGACTTTCCCGATATTTTCTTGCCAATTCTCCCCCTAAGGTAACATGAGACCCTTCAGATTCATGGTCTACAGCTTTACCGATATCGTGTAAAAGCCCTGCACGTTTTGCTAAAGTAATATCCGCATCCAGTTCTGCAGCCATTAAACCTGCTAGGTGAGAAACTTCAATGGAGTGCTTTAATACATTTTGGCCATAACTAGTGCGGTATTTTAGACGGCCCAGAATTTTTACCAGTTCCGGGTGAATGCCATGCATGTTGGTTTCAAAAATAGCTTGTTCACCGGCTTCCCTAATTTGTGTTTCCACATCTTTACGGGCTTTTTCCACTAACTCTTCAATGCGGGCCGGGTGGATTCTGCCATCCATAATCAGCTTTTCCACAGCCAGTCGGGCAATTTCCCGTCTAACAGGGTCAAAGGCGGAAATGATAACAGCTTCCGGGGTATCGTCAATAATAAAATCGACTCCGGTAGCAGTTTCTAAAGCACGAATATTTCGTCCTTCACGGCCGATAATGCGGCCCTTCATGTCATCGTTAGGCAAAGAGATGACAGATACGGTGGATTCTGCCACGTGATCAGAGGCACATTTTTGAATAGCCAATGCAATAATATTACGGGCCTTCTTTTCCCCTTCATCTTTGGCTTGGGCTTCAATTTCCCGTACCATAGCGGCAGCGTCGTGGTAAGCATCTTTTTGAATGCGATCTGTTAGGATTTGTCTTGCTTCATCTTGGGTTAGCCCGGCAATACGTTCTAACTCAATGGCTTGTTTTTCTTGATAGGCAACAGCCTCATCTTCAATTTTTTGGATTTCTGTTTGTCTTTTGTTCAGTCTTTCTTCGCGAGTTTCTAAGTTATCAGATTTTTTATCTAAAGATTCTTCACGTTGTTGAATTCTTCTTTCAGAGCGTTGAAGTTCAACTCTACGTTCTTTAACTTCTTTATCATTTTCCGTTTTTAGCTTTAGCACTTCTTCTTTGGCTTCAAGGGCCTCCAGCATTTTTTCTTTTCGTTCTAATTCTGCTTTGGTGGAAGCCTCTTCTAAAAGGTGCTGAGCATACTCTTCGGCTCTTCCGATTTTCTTTTGCGTAACTTGCTTTTGATAAAACAGCCCAACAACACTTCCAATAACCAAGGCTAGAAGGGCTACAAGAACAATCGTCAAAAGTTCAGGCATAGATTATCCTCCTTTTCATTATTTTTTCTTTTCAATGTTCATTATTAACGACAAATACCGTACAAATGTACGGTAACTGTTATAGCATACTGCATCAGCCACAAGAAGCTTGTTGCGGTTTATTGCAAGAAAAAAGCTATTGCTTGTGGTAGCAACATATATTCTTTTTATATAAAGAAAAACCTCATATTTTTCTGAAAAGTTAAGAATATAAAAAAGATACAATGTATGTATAAACAGCTTGGTTTAAAAAACCATAAGCCGATCATAAACATTGTATCCATTATTACGGGTACTGTCAAGAGGAAGGAAAGGGAGAAGAAAAAACTACTCTTCCCAATATAAAGGATAGGAAGAAACCGGGTTTTCTATAGCCTTTCCGTTGGCCTCCAGTACGGATAAAACACTGTCGATGTTAGACTTTTTTTGGTATGGGGTAGGGGTAAAATCGTTATACTCTGCCCTTGAAGAGATGCGGCAGGGGATGATTTTAAACCCATGGGGGCTGGCTTCACCTTGAGGAGTTACTTTAAAGCGGGTTTGAAAAATAAAAGTAGTCATATCATCAGGTTTGGTGTTTCCCGCAAAGGAAAAATTGCCTAAAGAATAACAGATATATTTTCCCTTATATTCTTCAATGGGGTTAATACGATGACTATGGTGACCTACCACTAAATCTGCCCCTGCATCAATGGCCATTTTGCCCATTTTTTGTTGGTTGGCGTTGGGTTGATAATCTTTTTCATTTCCCCAGTGAAAAGATACGATGACAATAGGATATTTGGTTTTAGCAGCGGCAATATCAATAGGCACCTGTTCAAAAAGAATAGGATACTGGTCGAAAGTTTGGTAGGAGAGCATGGCAATATCTATGCCCTTGGCATTGTATACCCCAATTTCTCCGTTCCCTGAATAAACAATTCCCGCATCGGCTAAAACTTGCTGGGTTTGCAAATATCCTTGGGTGCCATGATCGTAAACGTGGTTATTTTCTAAAGAAACGGCTTCAATGTTGCCGGAAGTGAGGACTTTTACGTAAGAGGGGGGAGCGGAAAATAAAAAGGAATTATTTTTTTTGTCGGGGTTAATGGGGGCAGTGGTTAAGGTGCCTTCAAAGTTGACTAAGGTCATATCGTCCTGGGCAAAAATTTCTTGTACATTTCTAAAAGGGAAGGAAAGATCATCCCCTTGTTTAGCCAGTTCCTGATCAAAAATAGATTTCTTGCTTTTACGTACGTCCCCGCCAATGGTCACATCTCCTGTAAAACTTAAGGTAAGAATGGTGTTTCCATCGGCATCTTTAAAAGGCTCTTGGGCAGGTGAAGGGGTTTGTTCTATTACTGCCACAGGGGTTATCTCAGTACCTTCTTCTGTATCAAACCAATAAATTTCTTCTGCCGAAGTGAAGGTAGAAGAAAGGAAAAACAAGACAAGCAGCAATAAAGGGACATATCGCTTTTTCTTTACGAACACGTTACATTACCTCCTAAAAGAAAAACGAACAAATTATAACATAAATGTATATTTTGTGCAAAAAAACTGGTAAGCACTTTTGCACTTACCAGTAATATAACAAAAAATGCCTGTTAAGACAAATTGCCTAAAAGAGCCCTGTAATATTGCCTTGAGCGTCTACATCAATATTTTCGGCAGCAGGTACCTTGGGAAGCCCCGGCATGGCGATAATATCTCCTGCAAAACAAACCACAAAGCCTGCCCCAGCAGACAGACGCACAGCCCTAATCGTAAAGGTAAAATCTTTTGGAGCCCCTAACAATTGGGGTTGATCAGAAAAAGAATACTGGGTTTTAGCAATACACACAGGTAAATGGTCATGGCCTTCTTTTTCCAGTTGGGCCAATTGTTTTAACACATTGCCTGTGAAAGAAACATTTTTAGCTCCATATATTTTTTGGGCAAGGGCTTGAATTTTTTGCGAAAGAGGAAGGGTTTGTGGGTAAGTATAACTTGGGGTAGCCTTAGAGGTAGCGCATAAATGAACCACTTTTTTGGCCAAAGCTGTAACCCCTTGACCTCCTCTTGCCCAACCGTCGCACAATTCACAAGGTACATTTTTTTCGGCTAAAAGGCCTTGTACAAGGTCCAGCTCCTTTTGGGTATCAAAGGCAAAACGGTTAATGGCTACTACTACAGGAAGGTTCCAAACATGCTGTATATGGTCTAAATGAGCATAGACGTTTTCCATGCCTTTTTCCACATAGTACAGGTTTTCATTGGCCAGCTCCTCTTTAGGGCTACCCCCATGATGCTTAAGAGCCCGTAGGGTTACAACCAACACAACAGCTTTTGGCCAAAGGTCACTGGTAGGACACTTAATATCTAAAAACTTTTCTGCCCCTAAATCGGCTCCGAAACCGGCTTCCGTAATCACATAGTCAGCTAAACGCATGGCTGTTTTGGTGGCAATAACACTGTTACAGCCATGGGCAATATTGGCAAAAGGACCACCATGCATTAAGCAGGGGGTTGCATCAATGGTTTGCACCAAATTAGGCATCAGGGCATCTCGTAATAGGGCTGTAAGGGCTCCTTCTGCCTTTAAATCTCCTGCAGTAATGGGTTTTCCCAAAAAGGTTTTGGCCACTAAAATACGGCTTAGACGGGTTTTTAAATCTTGCAAATCTGTTGCTAAACAGAAAATGGCCATAATTTCGCTGGCGGCGGTAATGTCAAAACCGTCTTCCCTTGGCATGCCGTTGGGTTTTCCGCCAATGCCTGAAACAATGGAGCGAAGTTGCCTGTCGTTTACGTCTAAACAACGGCGCCACAATACTTGCCTTGGATCAATTTGAAGAAGGTTGCCTTGTTGGATATGGTTATCTACCAAAGCAGCTAACAAGTTGTTTGCAGCGGTAATGGCATGTAAATCTCCTGTAAAGTGAAGGTTAATATCTTCCATAGGCAATACTTGGGCATAGCCTCCACCAGTGGCTCCTCCTTTCATGCCGAAAACGGGCCCTAGGGAAGGCTCTCGTAAAGCTAACATGGCTTTTTCTCCTATGGCGGTTAAACCGTCGGCAAGGCCTACACTCACAGTGGTTTTTCCTTCTCCGCTAGGAGTGGGGGAAAGGGCTGTAACCAAGACCAAGTTCCCTTTTTCAGGAAGAGAGGCATAAAAACTAGGGTCGACTTTGCCTATCCATTTTCCGTAAGGGTGTAGGCTTTCTTCTAATATGCCTGCATCTTGGGCAATTTGGGCAATAGGTTTTGCTGTAGCATTTCTTGCAATATCAATATCGTTGCTCAATGGAATCCACATCCTTTCAAAAAAAACAAAAAGTATATTGGTTTATTATAAAGGAAAAGCCTTCCTCTAGCAAGGAGAAGGCTTAGGGAGAGATTTTATTTTCTGTAGTGAAGGAAGGTTGAGAAAGGAGACTTTTGGCTTTTTCTATTAAAGGGGCTATTTGATTGGGGATATTCTCCATAATAACAGCTTGGTGCAGGGCAGTAAGTAAAAAACCAATGGTAGAAGAGGGGATGTTTTCAAGAAGAGGAAGAAGGTGATGGCCTGTAATAGCAAGGTCTTTTAAAGACCAAGGAAGGGTGTTTTTTTCAATGGTGTGAAGAGAATGGGAAACTTGTAAAGCCTTTTCTTCTTCTTGAAGGGCTATTAGCAAAGAGGGAATACTTTGGGCCACTTCTTCTCCTTTTTGGACAAGGAGCCATAAAGGTTCATTGGTATGGAAAAAATCCTTTGGCATAAGAATCACTTGCTCAAGAAGGCCGAAGGTATTAACAATTTTATGAATCAAAGCCTTGGAATAACGAAGAGTAGAAAGAGTACTTTCAACAATTTCAAGAGAATTGCCCCAAAGGAGTAAGAGAATACGATAAGGTAAAGCTTTACTTGAGGGAGGGTAGTGAATACATGCGTTTTCCCCTAAAGAAGTTATTTTTGCCAAGGGAAATAAATAAGGATAGCAGGGAATAGAGGAGAAAAAAGCCAAGGCTTTTTTAATAGGGTTTTGGCTTAAGGGATAGCGAAAATCGCTTAAGAGAATTTTGTTTAACTCTTCCTGAAGTCTTTCAGGAGCAATGTCTTTTAACAAAAGGCTTTGCTCTTTGGCGGTTTTTAAAAGGGAAGGAGAAGGGGTTAAACTAAAGCTACAACTAAAGCGAACCATACGTAAAATACGAAGGCCGTCATCTTTTAAAATGGTATAAGGGTTTTGGGTAACAGTGTGAAGTTGCCGATTTTGAAGGGCCTTAATCCCCCCTGTAGGATCGATAATATCCCCTAACCCTTTAGGGGTTAAAGGGCGATAAAGGGCATTGATGGAAAAATCCCGTCTGAAACTATCTTTTTCCAAAGAGGACGTAAAAACCACTTTAGAAGGTTTATGGCCTTTTTCGTAAAAGTCCTGACGAAAAGTGGTGTATTCTGCCTGATGTTTTCCTTGCTCATCTTCCACTTCTAAGGCAATGGTACCGTAGGAGGAAATTTTGCCCAAGGTTTTAACAGGGGTTCCTTCGCAGATTTTTTCCACTTCATTGGCTGTTAAAGGCCCACAAATATCATAATCTTCTATGGGAAGGTTTAAAAATTGATTACGAACAGCGCCCCCCACTAAATAGAGAGGAGCGCCTTTTTGGTAAAAAACCTTTGCAATTACAGTAAGCCAAGTAGCCATAGGTCATCTCCTAAACAAAAGAGAAGTTAAGGTTTGGGTAAAAGCTCTTTACGTTCTTCCAAGGCAACTAAACAGTTGATTTTGCTATGCTCAATGTGTTGCTGCATAAGAGCTGTGAGGGCAGATAAATCTTTAGATTCTAAAAAATCTACCATCTGGTGGTGTTCCTGGTGAGCCTGTTCTCGGCGGCTTTCTTTAGCAATGCTAATGGCAGAGAAACGAGTAATATAATCATCCTGGCTTTCAATAACCCGCAAAATACGTTTTTTTTCGGAAATTTGGGTAATGGCGTTATGGAAGCTTCGAGCTAAGGGAGAAATTTTTTCAATATCATCGGCCTTGGCATAGCGATCCATTTCTTTTAAACGTTTGCGTAAATCACTAATGTGCTCAGGGGTAACGTTTTCAATAATAGAAGGAAGGGTAAGCATTTCTAACGAGTTGCGAATGGTGTAAATTTGCTCAACATCTTCTATGGTAAAGGCACGAACAATGACTCCTCGGCGAACCATATATTCTACCAAACCGTCCCTTTCAAGCTTGCGTAAGGCTTCTCTCAAAGGGGTTCGGCTAATGTGTAATCGGTTGGCGTATTCTGTTTCAACAATTCGTTCACCTGCAGGTATTTCGCCGGTGATAATGGCGTGTTTTAAGGTTTCATAAGCAATATCACGAATAGGCTTGCTTTGTGAAATAGGGCGAAATGGCGTAGGGGACATAATTTAAAACTCCTTTTGTTTATTTATTGTACTTTGGATACTTTACAACAAAGTAAAGGCTTTTGTCAAGGTGATGAGGTGTAGCGACTGGTGAAAGACATTAAGGCAATGGTAGGAGCGTTGAAAAAACGACCGGGAAATGGATAAAAAGTAGAAGAACCAATGCCTTTATGAATATACTGGGGAATACTGCCTACTTTATGGAACCCTGAAATTCCCTCTTTGGAAGGGAAAAAGCCTTTTTCAGGAACGAAGAGGGGGGTGCTGGTAAAGGGAAGGCACCATTGCCCTCCGTTATAATGGCCGGACAAAGAAAGAATAATGCCGTTAAAAGGAGAGGGGATATTTTCATTTAAAGGAAGCCAGGTAGAAAGCTCCTTTTGAACTAGGGGGTAATGACTTAAAACAATTTGGTAATCTTCCGGTTTGATTTTTTCTCGTTGGGTGATAATTCGTTGGTTTTGATCCATATAATATTCTAAGGCCCCTTTGTTGGTTGAACTTGAATCAGAGGTGCTATATTGGCTTTGATAAGAGGTATACAGTCTTTGCGGATCTGAACTGTATTGGTTTTTAGGCATAAACCAAAGGGAGGTGCTTTTTACTTCCAATTGAGTGGGTTCATCAACAAAAATGACGCCCCGAGCTATTAATTCTTGTAAATAAGGGGCATAAATAGAATAAGCATTACCTTCAGAGGAGATGGGAGAAGGGTCTTCATCACCAGGGATAAAGTAAATGGGCACTTGGGGATTTAGGACTTTAATTTGATCGATTAGGGAGAATAAAGCAGTGGCGGAATGAGTTTTAGGGTGAACCATGTCTCCTGTAATACAAACGCCGTGAAAAGTTTTTTTCTCCATGGCGGCTAAAAAATTCTGATGATTTTCGCCCATAAAAGAACCGTGAAGATCGCTAAGGTGTAAAAGGGTAAAATTTTCCAAATCTTTAGGCAAACCTAAAACAGGAACCTTGATTTCTTCTACTTTTAGTTGTTTGTTTAGGGTGATATTTACGACCAACATGGATAAAAGTGCAAAAACAACCAGCAAAGAAAGCCATAACAAAACAGGCCATTTTCTTTTTTTAGTGCGAGGAATAAACGAAAGCCCTTGATTGCGAGCCATAGGCCCTCCTTTCTGCACCTTATGAGGCACATTACAAAAAAGAAGTTGTCTGCTATAATTATACTATGATTGATTGGGGAGGGAAAGGGCTTTTGGCAAAAGTAAAAACTTATTATACTTGTTCTGTTTGTGGATATGAAACATCAAGGTGGCTTGGGAAGTGCCCTGATTGTAATGAATGGAACACGTTGGTAGAAAGTACACAAGTAAAAAAAAACATAGGAACGAAGGAGCTTAAAAGAGCGCCGGGCATTGGCAGTGAAGCCCTTTTAATGAAGGATATTCCCCATGAAAACCATTTGCGCACCCAAACGGGTTTTACAGAGCTTGACAGGGTATTAGGTGGAGGGATTGTAGAAGGAGCCCTAATGCTAGTAGGGGGTGACCCGGGGGTTGGAAAGAGCACTTTACTTTTACAAGTATGTGGTACCTTGGCCCAAGGAAACAATCGTATTTTATATATCAGCGGGGAAGAAAGTGTCAAGCAAATTAAAATGCGAGCCATTCGCCTAGGCATGGGAGAACGAGAGTTATACCTTCTTGCAGAAAATGCCATGGATGCCATTGAGGAAAAAATTGCCGCAATTAAGCCGGATTACATTGTGGTAGACTCCATTCAAACGGTATATAGACCCGACATGTCCAGTGCTCCGGGCAGTGTGTCTCAAGTAAGGGAATGTGCCAGTGGTTTAATGCGTATTGCTAAAACCACAGGTTCTTCCATTTTTTTAGTAGGCCATGTAACTAAAGAAGGAGCCTTGGCAGGTCCTAGGGTGCTTGAACATATGGTGGATGTGGTATTGTATTTTGAAGGAGACAAACAACAGGAATATCGTCTTTTACGGGCGGTAAAAAACCGTTTCGGATCGGTAAATGAGCTGGGAATTTTCCAAATGACGGGAGAGGGTATGCAGCAGGTAAAAAATGCCAGCGAAATGTTTTTGTCTATGCGGGCAAAGGGCGCTAGTGGTTCTGTAGTGTTTTGTGCAATGGAAGGGTCAAGGCCTTTATTGGCAGATATACAGGCCTTAGCCACTCAAAGTTATTACGGTATTCCAAGGCGTACGGTAAATGGTATGGATCAGGGAAGGGTAGCGCTTTTATTAGCCGTACTTGAAAAAAGAGCAGGCCAAAGGCTTTACAACCAAGATGTATATATTAATGTGGCAGGAGGCCTTTCCCTATCAGAACCGGCTACAGATTTGGCAGTATGCGCAGCCGTAGCATCCTCTCTACAAAACAAAATACTTCCTCAAGATACGGTGGTACTTGGAGAAGTGGGCCTGGCAGGAGAAGTACGGGCAATTACTCAATTGGAAAGACGGCTTCATGAAAGTATGCGTTTAGGCTTTACTAAAGGAGTGGTACCTAGGCAAAGCTTAAAACAGATGCAAATTCCGGAGGGAATGGAAGTAAAGGGAGTAGACACCTTAGCACAGGCTCTAGCCCTGTTATTATAGAGAAAAAAGGGAGAAAAGCCTTGTTGTCAAGGTGAAAGCAATCTGTTATAATGTGAAATACCCAAGGAGGTGCGGTAAAATATGCCTAAAGATGAAATAAAAAAAGAAGTTTCTCCAGATACATTACCTGTGGAAATTACAGATTTTTCCCAAGAGGTAGGGAATATTACCTACGCCAATGAAGTGATTGCAACCATAGCCGGTGTTGCAACCAACGAAGTGGAAGGAATTGCGGGAATGTATTCCAGTGGTGGGATATCCGAAATATTAGGGAAAAACCGAAATGTAACCCGAGGGGTTAAAGTAGAAATTGGTACCGAAGAAGCTTCGGTAGATTTATATGTAATTATAGAATATGGCACGCCCATTCATAAAGCGGCTCAAAATGCCCAAGAAAACGTGAAGAAAGCCATTGAAACCATGACGGGGCTACATGTTGTAAGGGTAGATGTTCATGTGCAAGGGGTTAGCTTTGAAAAAGAAACTAAAGCTTTGGCCAAAGGGGCAGAAAATGCTTCTTTACCAACGATGAATACCAAGCGCTTGGAAGAGAGCAGAAAGCAGGAAAAAGAAGCTGCAGCTGAAGAAAAAACCAGTGCTAAAGAAAAAAAGAAAAAAGAGAAGCATAAAGAAGATGTGAAAGAAAGCGAAAAAAACCAAGACCATCAAGACCATAATGAAATGGATGAAGTAGCTAACAAAGAAACGGAAACATCTGAAAATAAAACTGAAAACCAAGATTAATCTTTATACACCGGCAAATCTTTGCCGGTGCTTATTCCTTATTGCTATGTTTTGTTAAGTTTACCTTAGATACTGTTTACTTTATCACTGTGTTTATCAAAAGGTGGGGAAAAAATGAAATTACGTTTTTGGGATCGCTTTATTGTGGGCATTTCGGGGCTGATACTTGCCGTCGCAGGAGTTGCTTTTTTGCTGGACTTTCAAATTGGATTTCTTGTTGAAAATCCTATTGTAAGAGGAATTGCTTTTTACGGCACCATTGTAGCGATTGTATTGGGCTTATATTTAACAACCTTTTTATTTAGAAAAACCGGGAAGAAAAAACAATTGGTGATTCAAAAAACCGATTACGGTGAATTGACCATTTCTGTAAAAGCCATTGAAGGAATGGTGCTTAAATGTGTTCAGGAATATGATGAACTTGACTTGATTCAAATGTCGGTTCAAAACAGTAAAGAAGGCATGATTGTAAAAATGAAGGTGGCTTTAGCAGCGGGTATTAACATTCCTTTGGCTATTAATGCTTTGCAAAAACACATTAAACAATATGTCACCTCTTCTTCAGGGATTGATGTAAGTCAAGTACAGGTAGAAGTAGTATCTGCTGATAAAAAAGGAAAACCGCGAGATAGTTTTGCTGTGCAAAGCACTAAAAGCCGTAATTTTATTAAAAAAGAAGAAATTGAAATTCCTGTTGAACTCCCTGTAGAAGCAGAAGTAGAGGAAAAAGAGAAAAAAGAGCATAAATTTCATCATATTTTATTTAAAGACAAAGAAAATAAAGATCAAGAAGAAATAAAAGAAAATGAAGAAGCTGAAAATACACAGGTAAAAGAAGAGGTCCTGCAGGAGAATAAAGAAAACCCAGAGATCCCGGAAAAAACTGAGGAGGAAGCATAATGGAAGAAAAAGGAAGAGGGTTTTTTGAAAGAGGCACTCCTTGGGGTGGTTTTCTTTACGGTGTTATTACATTTGCCTTTGGGTTGGTGATGTATATTTTTGGCTTTTGGAAAATGTTATTATTGGCCCTTTTATGCGCCTTGGCTGTTTTTTTAGGAGGGGTTAAAAACCATGAACAAGCGATTAAAAACAGCATTAATAAAGTTCTTCCCCAAGAACATGGGAAAAAAGAGGATTATAAAACCGATGAAAATGATGAACCTTTTGAAGAATAAACCCAAGGGAATAAAAGGACCTTTGTTTTATTCTTGAGAAGTAAAAAATATCAAAAGAAGGACGGAAAAGAATGGCCAGGGCAATAGCAAGAGAAACGGTGATGCAGCTTACCTTTGAAAGAATATTTGCAGATAACGACCTAGAACTATCTAAAAATATGATTTTGGAAGAAATTCAAAAAACCCATAAAAAAAAGCAGCTTTTAACGCCGGAAGATGAAGTATATGTAAAAGAAGTAGAAGAAGGAACCAGCCAGCATCAAGAAATTATTGACAACCTTATTGAAAAAAATGCAGTAGGTTGGACAGTTGAAAGAATGTCTAAAATTGATTTGTGCATTCTTCGTTTGGCCATTTATGAGCTTTTATATCAAAAAGATACTCCTTCCAGCGTAGTGATTAACGAAGCGGTTAATTTAGGAAAAAAATATTCTGACCCTTCCAGTAGTAGGTTTATTAATGGAATACTTGGTACGATTTATAAAACAGAAGTTGAACAATCTGAAAACACAGAAAAAGGAAAACAAGATGAAGCAAGCGGTAGTGGGAATTGATACAAGTTGTTATACAACAAGTATAGCCGCTGTTGATTTAGAGGGAAATGTAATAGCCAATGAGCGGCTGATGTTGCCTGTTCCTTTAGGGGATGGGGGGCTAAGGCAAAGTGAAGGCGTTTTTGCCCATGTTAAACAATTGCCACAATTATATACAAATATCACTAATGCTTTAAAAAACTATCGCATTAGTGCTTTTTGCGTATCGGAAAAACCTACTCAAGAAAAAGATTCCTATATGCCCGTGTTTTTGGTGGGGAAAACCCTTGCCCAAGGCATGGCACTGGCAGCAAAAGTACCTTGTTATGGAACAGATCATCAACAGGGGCATTTAACTGCGGCTAAAATAGGTTCTTCTTTAAAAACAAAATCTTTTTTGGCCATTCACTTATCTGGAGGAACTACACAGGTGTTATTGGTTAATGAAGAAAAGGTGGGAAAAGTAGGGAAAAGTTTAGATTTGCATGGAGGGCAGTTGGTAGACCGTATTGGAGTAGCCTTGGGCCTTCCTTTTCCTGCAGGGCCGTATTTGGAAAAGTTGGCTGAAAACCAGGAAAGTAAAAGTTTGCTGCCTGTAAGCCTTAGTAAAGATCAACTGAACATTCATTTATCCGGTGCAGAAGCCCAAGCTTTCAGGTGGATGAAAGGAGAAACCCTCTCCCCAGAAGAGATTGCAGTAGAAGTGTATAGTTTACTGGCAAGAAGTATAGCCAGATTAATCATCAATCACTGCGAAAAATGGGCGGTAAAAGAGGTGCTTTTAGCAGGAGGGGTTGCTTCTTCCAAGCTTTTTAAAAGGATGTTAACGGGTTACCTTCAAAAAAGGGCGAAAAATATTAAGGTACATTTTTCTAAGCCGGAATATGCAGGAGATAATGCAGTGGGCGTGGCCATGGTTGGAAAAGAGACATTTTTAAAAACAATTTAAATAAAAACCAGAGATGTAAAAAAACAGGAAAAAAGGAGTGGTATTATGACAGCACAAATGATTGACGGGAAAATATTATCAGAAAAAGTTTTAACCCGATTGACTTTACAAGTGGAAAAATTAAAAGCAAAAGGGGTTACGCCGGGGTTGGCAGTTGTTTTAGTAGGAGAGGACCCTGCCAGCCAAATTTATGTGCGCAGTAAAGAAAGGGCCTGTGAGCAACTGGGTATTTACTCTAAAGTGCTTAGGCTTAAAGAAGATACCAGTGAAAAGGAACTGCTTGCCACTGTTAACAAGCTAAATGAAGATCATCAAATTCATGGCATTTTAGTACAGCTACCTTTGCCAAAACATATGAATACCGATAAGGTTTTAACCGCCATTGATGCCAACAAAGATGTAGACGGTTTTCATAGAGAAAATGTTGGGAAACTTTTTTTAGGGCAGGAAGGAATTGTAGCTTGTACCCCAAAGGGAGCTTTGGAAATGCTTCGTTCCACCGGAGTTTCTATTACAGGAAAAGAAGCGGTGGTAATAGGACGAAGCAACATTGTTGGTAAGCCCATGGCTATGCTTTTAATTAACGAAGGAGCTACAGTAACGGTGTGCAACAGTAAAACAAAGGGGCTAGAAAACCATACGAAAAGAGCAGATATTTTGGTGGTGGCTGTAGGAAAAGCAAAAATGATTACAGCAGATATGGTAAAGCCTGGCGCTGTTGTAATTGATGTAGGCATTAATCGGGTAGAGGGAAAAGTGGTAGGCGATGTAGACTTTGAATCTGTAAAAGAAGTGGCAGGCTATATTACTCCTGTACCTGGCGGCGTTGGAAAAATGACCATTGCCATGTTAATGGATAATACCGTATCTATTGCGGAAAAAAGTGTTAAACCATGATGGAAATACAAAAAAAAACGTGGATTTTTTCTGTTGAAGAAATTAACGAATATGTAAGGCGAAGTTTAACCATGGACCCCATGCTTCAACAGGTGAAAATTCGCGGAGAAATTAGCAACTTAAAAAAACATTCCTCAGGCCATTGGTACTTTGCTTTAAAAGATGCCAATAGCCGTATTTCCTGTGTGATGTTTCGTCAAAGTACCTATGGGGTGAAAATGAACCCTTCTGATGGAAAGCAAGTTGTATTACAAGGAAATGTGAGCCTTTTTGTACGAGATGGAAGTTATCAGTTTTATGCAGATACCATGGAAGAAGAAGGGACAGGAGAATTATATAAACGCTTTGAAGCCCTAAAAGCCAAACTGCTGGAAGAAGGGCTTTTTGATCAAGAACATAAAAAGCCCCTGCCTTTATTACCAAGAAGGGTGGGGATTGTAACCTCTTCTACAGGGGCGGTAGTTCATGATATGATCAAGGTGGCAAAGCGCAGGTTTCCTCATTACCCTATGGTACTAATCCCTGTAGCGGTACAAGGGAGTGGGGCAGCAGAAGAAATTGCTAAAGGGATTGAAAGAATGAATCAATTGCCTTTGGTAGACGTAATGATTATTGGCAGAGGGGGAGGGTCTATTGAAGACCTGTGGCCTTTTAATGAAGAAGTAGTGGCAAGGGCCATTTTTAAAAGCACCATTCCCGTTATATCGGCAGTGGGCCACGAAACCGATACCACCATTGCAGATTTTGTAGCGGATGTACGGGCGGCTACCCCTTCTATGGCAGCGGAATTGGCTGTACCCATGAAAGAAGAGTTGCTCATGCTACTGGATCATAAAAGAAAGATCTTGGACCATGGCCTTGAAAGAAAGCTACTAACCTTATCTCAGCGGTTAAATGAGGTGGAAAAGAGCCTTGAAGCCCATAGCCCTAAAGAATATTTTCAGCAAATGGGTTACCAAACCATCCAACTTAAAGAAAAGATGACTTATTTATTTGAAGGATACTTATCAAACCTTTTAAAGGATGTAAAGGCTCTTCAAATAAAGCTGGAAGCTTTAAACCCCTTGCAAGTGCTGGACCGAGGGTATGCAGTGGTAAAAAAAGAAAAGCAAATGATTGACAGTGTTTTAAAACTTCAAAAAGAAGATCAGATAACCATTGTATTTAAAGACGGCGAGGTAAAAGGAAAGATAGATGCGGTGAAGGAGAAGAAAAATGGCTAAAAAAATAGAGAAAAAAACCTTTGAAAGTCAACTGAAAACCCTTGAGAAATTGGCCAAAAAAATGGAAGAAGGGGGCCTTTCTTTAGAAGAAATGATGAAGGCCTACGAAGAAGGAATGGTTCTTCAACAAGAATTGCAGCAAATATTGGAAAATACCAAAGGAAAATTAACGGTGCTAAAAGGGGAAAAAGGAAAAGAAACTGAAGAACCCTTGGAGGATGAAGAATGAAGGCGTATGAAGGGTTTATTAAAGCCATTAATGAAGGCCTTGATAAACTGGTAGCAGAAAAAGGCTTTTCTTACAAAGAAGAAGAGGTCCCTTTCACTTTAAACCAAAGTATGGCTTATAGTTTACTGGCAGGAGGAAAACGAATTAGGCCCACTATGCTCCTTGGGGCTTACCATATGTTAAAAGAAGACTGGGGAAAAGCCCTTCCTTATGCCTTGGCCTTGGAAATGATCCATACCTACTCTTTAATTCATGATGATTTGCCATCGATGGACAATGATGATTTAAGGCGAGGAAAGGCCACTAACCATATAGTCTTTGGAGAAGCCAATGCCTTGTTGGCAGGCGACGGGCTGTTAAACTTGGCCTACGAAATATTATTTAATGAAGCTGGAAGGTTAAATACCCCTGAAGGAATAGAGGGAGGGAGAATTATTGCCCACTACGCCGGCCGTCAAGGAATGATAGGGGGGCAGGTTGTTGATTTAGAGCAGGAAAAAAAAGAAGGAAATGAAGAAATTCTGTTTTACATTCAGCGCCATAAAACTGCTGCCTTATTTATGGCGGCAATGGAATGCGGGGTATGTTTGGGTGGTGGAAATAAGCAGGAGAAAGAGGCAGCTAAAAATTTTGGCTACCATTACGGTATAGCCTTTCAAATGATTGACGATTTATTGGATGTAAGAGGGGATAGCCTTTTGGTTGGGAAAACCCTTGGAAAAGATGAAACCCAAAAAAAACTTACTTGGCCAAGGCTCATTGGTATTGAAAAAACAGAAAAAAGAGCCCTTGAACATACAAATAAGGCCATTACCAATTTGGAAAAATTCGGTAAAGAAAAAGAATTTTTGATTACCCTTGCACAATCGGGGCTAAAACGGTTACAATAATAGGCATATATCAAAGTAAAGGGCGATGGTATGGCAGAGAATTTTAACAGATTACTTTACAATAGGGCCCTATGGGCGGCTTTAGCAGGTTGGTTTGTTGCCCAAAGCCTAAAAGTGCTTACCTATTGGGGAATTGAAAAAAAGTTTGATTTAAGGAGATTTTTCGGTTCCGGAGGAATGCCTAGTTCCCACACAGCCTCAGTAGTGGCTTTAACCATTATGGTAGGAGGCCTTGAAGGTTTTGGATCAACAGCTTTTGCTATTTCCTTTGTATTTATGACCATTGTGATGTACGATGCAACAGGAGTACGAAGGGAAACCGGCACCCAAGCCAAAATATTAAATAAAATACTGCGCAGTATACTTCTTGATGGAAAATCTGTAACGGATCAGGCATTAAAAGAATTGGTGGGGCATACCCCTGTAGAAGTTTTTGGGGGAGCTGTTGTGGGAATTATAGTTGGGGTTTTATTTTTGCCCTAAAGCAGGAGAAGAATAGGACGGGAGAAAGGATGGGGGACGATGGATCATTATAAAGAAGAGATTATTGTGAAAAAAAATAGAGGGGTAGATGAATTTCTTTATTTCTTTTCCTTTGTGTTGATGATATTAATGGGACTATTGGCTTTAATTTTATTAAATGTGGTTTTTGTTCAGTTTGCTGTGCCAACCTTAATTTTACTGTTGGCAAGTGCAGGGGGGGCCATACTTCTTTTTTTACGAAGAGATCATTTTAGAACAGATTTTGAGTATACTTTTACCAATGGGGAAATGGACTTTGCCCAAGTATTTAACAACAAAAAACGTAAAAACTTAGGAACTTTGCCTGTGAAAAATGTAGATGCCTTTGGACCTGTAAACGGTAATGGATTTAACCGTTTTGTTAATATGCCTGGAGTGAAAAAAGACAACTGGTTTTTAAACAGAGGGGCTGAATTATACTTTTTCTACTTTACCAAAGAAAGCAATAAACGAATGATTATTATTGAGCCTTCGGAAGAAATGGTGGAAATGATCAAAAAGTACTTATCTGTAGGGGCTTACCAAGCCTAAAGGTAAAGAGGGAAAACAATGGAGATATATTTAGATAATAGTGCTACCACAAAACCTTATCCCCAAGTGATAACGGCCATGGTTTCAGCAATGAATCATGGCTATTTTAATCCTTCCGCCCTTTACAAGCCGGGTTTTTTAGTGGAAAAAGAATTAAACAAAGTGAGGGAAAATATTTTAAAGGCCCTTTATATGAAAAAGGGAGAAGTGATTTTTACCTCAGGAGGAACAGAGGCCAATAACCTTGGAATTTTAGGCCATTTACAAACGATTAGAGAAAAGGGTATGGTACTTTACAGCGCTGTTGAACATGCTGCTGTAAGGGAGAGTTGTAAAGCGGCTGAAAAAATGGGCTTTAGCTTAAAAGAAATTCCCGTAAACGATAAGGGAATAATTGATTTAGACTTTTTAGAAAACCTGTTAAAAAAAGAAGAGGTTTCTTTAATTTGTATCATGCAGGTAAACAATGAGGTAGGCAGTATACAACCTGTTAAAGAAATTGGAAGATTACGAAATTTACTGGCCCCTAAGGCCAAAATTCATGTAGATGGAGTACAAGGCTTTTTACGAGAAGAAATGTTAATGGATTTGTGGGAAGTAGACAGTTATGTATTAAGCGGCCATAAAATACATGGTACTAAAGGAGTAGGGGCTCTGGTGATAAAGCCGGGGTATCGAATAAATCCTTTGCTGTTTGGTGGAGGGCAGGAGAAAAACCTTCGGTCAGGTACAGAAGATACTTTTGGAATTATAGGCCTTGGTAAAGCCATTGAAACGATGGCATATGAGGATATGAAAGAAATGAAAAGACGTAAAAACCTTTTTTGGGAAAAAGTGCAAATAGCCATTCCAAAGGCCCAACGTTTAGGCCCCCAAAAAGGAGAGTTAGAGGATAGTAGTCATATTATCAATGTTGCCTTTCCTCCCGTAAAGGGAGAAACTTTGTTACATGCCCTTGAAGGAAAGGGAATTTATGTATCTACCGGGTCTGCCTGCTCTTCAAGAAAACAGAAAATTGCCCGAACCTTAGAAGCCATGGGAACGGAGCAACACATTGGAGAAAGTGCCCTGAGAATCAGCTTAAGCCCTCATACCACTTTGGAGGAGATAGACTTGGCAGTGGAAGAAATAGCAAAGCAGTATACTTTGTTGGCCCCTTTTCAAAAAAGGTAAAAGGGGAACTTTGTTTGATAAAAAAAGAAAATGACTAGGAGCGTAAAATGTTATGAGAGAATTATTACTGGTTCGTTTTGGAGAAATACACTTAAAGGGGCTAAACCGCCCTTACTTTTTGCGCCTTCTAACTACCAGAATTAAGCAGGCCGTAGAGGGACAGGAAGCTAAAGTATGGATGAGTGATGGGCGAATTTTTATTAGTGATATGAAAGATATGGACACCTGTATTGAAAAAGTCAGTAAGGTATTCGGGGTACATTCCCTATGCCCTGCCATTGAAATGGGAAAAAAAGATTTTGATCAAATCAGTAGACAGGCAGTGGCCATGATGGAAGGAAAAACCGGTACCTTTAAAGTAGTGGCCAGAAGGGCGGATAAGTTTTATCCTTTAAATTCTCCTCAAATTAACGGGGCTTTAGGGGGGGCTATTTTACGGGGAAACGAAAACTTATCGGTAGATGTACATCGACCTAACCATACTTTTTATGTGGAAATTAGAGAGCATGCTTATTTGTATACCGATATTATTCCTGCAGTAGGGGGAATGCCTGTAGGCAGTAACGGAAAGGCTACTCTATTGTTGTCAGGGGGAATTGATAGCCCTGTAGCAGGGTGGATGATAGGCAAAAGAGGGGTGAAAATTCATGCAGTTCACTTTCATTCTTTCCCCTATACTTCTGACAGAGCCAAAGAAAAAGTATTGGATTTGGCAAAAATTATTTCGGAAAGCTTATGCGGCATTAAAGTGGATGTGGTACCTTTTACCAATTTGCAATTGGCTATACATGAACACTGCCCTGCAGAATATTCTACTGTGATTATGCGCAGATATATGATGAAAATTGCAGAAAAATTGGCCCTTAAAGAAAAGTCTATGGCTTTAATTACAGGAGAAAGTATAGGACAGGTGGCCAGCCAAACCATTGAAGCCTTAAATTGTACCGATAGAGCTGTAACTTTCCCTGTGTTCAGGCCTTTAATTGGCATGGACAAACAGGAAATTGTTGATATAGCAAACAAAATAGGTACCTATGAAACCTCTTCTTTGCCTTATGAAGATTGCTGTACCGTATTTACCCCCAAACATCCTGCCACCCGTCCTGCTCTTGAAAAAATTGAGGCAGCGGAAGAAAAACTGGTAAATGGAGAAGAATTAATGGAAGAAGCTCTTTTAGGGGTGGAAACCTTGATGCTATAAAAAATTCTTTGACTTAAACCCTTCTTTTTCCCTTGATAATAAGAAAGGCCTATTGTATAATGGGTTGGGACAAAATAGAACTATTGGGACAGAATAGTCCCGATGGAGGAACCGTGGAAAGAAAAGTTTTTGAATCCTTAAAGGTGCTGGCACCGGATTTGGTAGAGGCCATTGAAAAACGGGCCTTGCTACTGGAACAGGTGGCACTGCACAAACCCATTGGTAGAAGGCAATTGGCTGAAAAAATGAAAACCTCTGAAAGAGATGTTAGAAATTTGGCAGACCAGATGAAAGATCAAGGGCTGATTGCTTTTCAAAACAGTGGTATGGTATTAACTGTAAAAGGGAAAACCCTGTTGCCCTTTGCAGAAGAACTGGCGAAAAACAGACAACAAATTTTATCCTTGGAAGAAGAATTGTCCCGTAAACTTGAGATAAAAGAAGTTTATATTTCCTTGGGAGATATAGATGAAGACCCGAAAGTGCTAAATGAAGTAGGACGATTGGCAGCTCAAAAACTGAACCAAAGCTTAAAAGATGAGATGGTTTTAGCTGTAACAGGGGGTAGTACCATTGCCAAGGTAGCCAAGCATTTAAAAAGAACCAAGCCTATAGATGTAATGGTAGTCCCTGCAAGGGGAGGCATGGGCAGAAACGTTGCCCACCAAGCCAATACCTTAGCAGCGGAAATAGGTAAAAAACTGGGAGGGCAATATAGGTTAATGCACTTGCCCGACCAGATGGATGCCCATGCCATGCAGGAAATGCTACGCCTTTGGGAAGTAAGGGAAACCATTGATCTTTTACAAAAGGCCGATGTGATTTTACATGGAGTAGGTAGGGCCGATGAAATGGCTCAAAGCCGAAATTTACCTCCAAGGGTATTAGAAGAATTGAAAGAGCGAAAAGCCGTGGCGGAATCTTTTGGATATTATTTTGACGAGCAGGGGAAGTTTTTATACGCCGCATCCAGTATAGGGGTGGATTTATCAAGGCTTAAACCCAACTGCCAAATGATGGCCGTTGCTGCAGGAAGAAAAAAGGCCAAGGCTTTATTGGCGGTACTTAGGCATCATCCCCATGAAATGCTGATTACCGATGAAGGGGCAGCCAGAGAAATGCTAAAGCTGCTAAAAGAAGATTGCACCTCCCATAGGGATAGCAATAGATGAACTAAAAAATGTAAAAACAAAGAATAAGGAGTGTACATCATGGCAAAGAAAACCATTGAAGACATCCAGGTAAAAGGGAAAAAGGTATTGGTTCGCTGCGACTTTAACGTGCCACTAGACGAAGATAGAAACATTACAGATGAAAACCGTATTCGTGGAGCACTGCCTACCATTGAATATTTAGTAAAAAACGGAGCTAAAGTTATTCTATGTTCCCATCTAGGTCGCCCTAAGGGAGAGTTTAACGAAAAGTTTTCTTTAGCCCCTGTGGCCACCCGTTTAACCCAGCTTTTAAAGCAAGAAGTAAAACTGGCTAAAGATGTGATTGGACCTTCCGCCCATGAATTGGCAAACCAGTTAGAAGATGGACAAGTAATGATGCTTGAAAACGTTCGCTTTCATAAAGAAGAAGAAAAAAACGACCCGGAATTTGCGAAACAATTGGCAGAATTGGCTGATGTTTATGTAAATGATGCCTTTGGTACCGCTCATAGAGCCCATGCTTCTACAGAAGGGGTAGCCCATTATTTACCTGCTGTTGCAGGGTACTTAATCGGTAAAGAACTTTCTATTATGGGTAAAGCCTTGGATAATCCGGAAAGGCCTTTTTTAGCCATTTTAGGGGGGGCAAAAGTATCAGATAAAATCGGGGTAATCAATAACCTGCTAGACATTGTGGACGTGCTGATTATTGGCGGGGGAATGTCCTACACTTTCCAAAAAGCCTTAGGAGGACAAATTGGTCAATCTTTATTAGAAGAAGATAAGGTGGAATTGGCTAAAGAACTAATGGAAAAAGCCAAGGAAAAGAAAGTAAAATTATTATTGCCTGTGGATAACGAAGCGGCCAATGATTTTTCCAACGATGCCATGCGCATTACTGTTCACTCTAAAGAAATTCCTGACGGTTTTGAAGGAATGGATATTGGCCCTAAAACCAGGGTCATCTTCGGTAACGAAATTGCCCAAGCCAAAACCATTATTTGGAACGGCCCCATGGGCGTGTTTGAGTTTGATAACTTTGCCGATGGTACCCGTTATATTGCAAAATCTCTGGCTCAATCCGATGCGGTAACCATTGTTGGTGGCGGAGACAGTGCAGCTGCTGTTGAGCAAATGGGGTTTGCTGATAAAATCACCCATATTTCTACCGGTGGCGGTGCCTCCTTAGAGTTTTTAGAAGGAAAAGTATTACCCGGTGTAGCCGCTTTAAATGATAAATAAAAAAACCAACATAAATAAGGGAGCAAGGCTCCCTTATTTAGCTTGAAAAATAAAAAGAAGAAAAGATGAGGAGAAATAAACATGCGTAAACCGATTATTGCAGGAAACTGGAAAATGAATAAATCCCCCCAAGAGGCCAAAGCCTTAATTGAAGGGTTAATTCCTTTGGTGAAAGAAGCAACTTGTGACGTGGTAGTATGTGTACCTGCTACCAATTATGAAGTGGTAAAAGAAGCCGTTAAAGGCAGTAACATTCACTTAGGGGCACAAAATGTGCACTGGGCAGAAAGTGGGGCTTTTACAGGGGAGTTATCTGCCCAAATGCTTAAAGAAGCAGGGGTGGAATATGCCATTATCGGCCATAGCGAAAGAAGAGAATACTTTGGAGAAACCGATGCTACTGTAAACAAACGGGTAAGGGCGGCAGTAAATGCAGGTTTAGAAGTAATTTTATGTGTTGGCGAAAAAAAGGAAGAAAGAGAAGCCCAATATACCAATCCTTTAGTAGAATATCAAACCTTAATTGGGTTAACCGGGCTAACCAAAGAAGAAGTAGCCAATATTGTTATTGCTTATGAGCCTGTTTGGGCCATTGGTACAGGTTTAGTGGCTACCGATGAGCAGGCAAACGAAACCATAGGGGTTATTAGAAAAGCTATTGAACGGGCTTACGGTAAAGAAGTAGCTCAAAAAATTCGTATTCAATACGGTGGCAGCATGAACCCGAAAAATGCCAAAGGTTTAATGGCACAACCTGAAATTGACGGTGGATTAATTGGGGGGGCTTCCTTAAAGGCAGAAGATTTTTCCCAAGTTGTAAACTTTGATAAATAAGGAGACCCTTCATGAGTAAAAAAATGACAGCACTAATCATTATGGACGGCTTTGGTATTAATAAAGAAACCAAAGGCAATGCCATTACCACAGCGGGGGTACCCTATTTAGATGAATTAATGGGTGCCTACCCCTATACCTTATTAGGTGCCAGTGGCATGGATGTAGGCCTGCCCGATGGGCAAATGGGTAACAGTGAAGTAGGCCATTTAAACATTGGGGCAGGAAGAATTGTATACCAGGAATTAACCCGTATTACCAAAGACATTATGGACGGCAGTTTTTATAATAAAGAGGCTTTGATTTGGGCCATGGATACGGCCGAAGAAAAAGGCAGAGCTCTTCATTTAATGGGCTTAGTAAGTGATGGAGGAGTACACAGCCACAACAGTCATTTATATGCCCTTTTGGAAATGGCAAAAAAACGTGGTTTAACCAAAGTATATGTACACTGCTTTTTAGACGGGCGAGATGTACCCCCAAGTAGTGGAATAAACTATATTGAACAGCTGGAAGAAAAAATCAAAGAAATCGGTGTAGGAGAAATTGCCACAGTGATGGGGCGCTATTGGTCGATGGATAGAGACAACCTTTGGGACAGGGTACAAAAAGGTTATGATGCCATTGCCTACGGCAAAGGCCAAGCGGTAGCCACCAGTGCAACCATGGCTGTAAAACAAAGTTATGATAAAAAAGAAACAGACGAATTTGTACTGCCTACAGTGATTGAAAAAAATCACGAACCTGTTGGGGTAGTCAATGAAGGAGATTCTGTAGTTTTCTTTAACTTTAGGCCGGACCGTGCCCGCCAATTAACCAGAGCCTTTATACAGCCTGACTTTGACGGTTTTGTACGGGAAAAAGGCTTTATACCTTTGCAGTTTGTTACCATGACCCAGTACGATGAAACTTTTACAGGGCTAAAAGTGGTAAACCAACCGGAAAGTTTAAACAATACCTTGGGCGAATACTTGGCAAGCCTTGGAAAAACCCAACTGCGTATTGCAGAAACCCAAAAATATGCCCATGTTACCTTCTTTTTTAACGGCGGGGTGGAAAAACCTAACCAAGGAGAGGACAGGGAATTAATTCCATCCTCAAAGGTAGCTACTTTTGACTTAAAGCCTGAGATGTCTGCTTATGAAGTGGCAGATAAGGCAGTGGAACTGGTAAATAGTGGCAACTATGATGTAATGATTTTAAACTTTGCCAACTGTGATATGGTAGGCCATACTGGGATTATGGAGGCTACTATAAAGGCAGTAAAAACTGTGGACGAATGTGTAAAAAAAGTGGTTACAGCCATTTTAGCCAAAGGCGGAGAGGCCTTTGTAACAGCAGATCACGGCAATGCGGATCAAATGGTAGATTATGAAACAGGAGAAGCCTTTACAGCTCATACTACCAACCCGGTGCCCTTTATTGCAGTGGGGAAAAAATTTGTAGGAAAAAGCCTGAAAGAAGATGGAAAACTGGCAGATATTGCCCCAACAATTCTTGACAGCATGGGGATTTCCGTTCCTAGTGAAATGACGGGAAAATCGTTATTAGAATCATAAAAAACATGAAAAAGGCTTCGGACTTTCCGAGGCCTTTTTTTAAACCTCTTGTTAATCAAAATAAGATTGTTTATACTGTTAAGTGAATAAAACCTAAGGAGAATGATATGCCTGTTGTTGCTTATTGCAAAAAATGTAAAAAAGAAGTTCCTTTAAGTGAAATGTGTATGAGTTGTGGAAAAAAGTTGCCTAAAAACAGCGAAAGAATGTCCTGGTTTTATGCCAATATCCCTTTAAAAGATTGGATTAGCTGGAACCATGTGATGCGGATTTTTATTCCTTTGCTGGCAATACTTTTTGTGGTTATTATTTTTGTAGAATGGCTAAGTAAGGGAACAGAAGGACTTCAGGCTTTGTTTTCTCAGGGAATTATTTTTACATTTTTAGGAATTAACCTGCTGGTAGTCCTTTTGGTGTTGCTTCTTTTGTTTTTACAAGGAAAAGAAACCATACAGTTTATTATTGACCAAAAAGGGATACATGCCTATACTTTTTTAGCCAAACCCACTAAACTTAAATGGGTTCTTCGTTTACAACCTATTCCGAAAAAAAATGGAGAAAGAGATTTGACAGCTCCTGTAGCCCAGCGGCATCTTCTTTGGGCAGAGATAAAAGGAATTGGCCTGTGGCCCGATAAGTGGAAAATTTTGTTATATTCCCCCAAGTTTTGGCTGGCCTTACCTATTCACTGTACTCCTGTAAATTATGAAGAAGTGTTACAGTATATGGCAGAAAAGTTAAACAAAAAAAGTAAAATTAAAATTCATCCTCCTCTTGAAACGGTGCTGGGAAACCCTTATTGATGGGAATAGAAGAAATAGGAAAGAGTAATAAGAAAAAATGGCAGAAAATTTAGAAGAGATAATTATTACAAAAATATGAACAACTCTATTGACATTGTTTAATAAATCCAATAAAATAAGGATAATGTATATCATGGGAGGATTACGCAATGGAAAAACAACCTTGGTTTTTGCAAAAGAAAAAAGCAGTAGGTGCTCTCTTCATGGCAACACTGATTTTTTGTATGAATATGCTTTCTTTAGGAGGGCTGGCACAAGAAGATAGCCCCTATCCTTTTAATGAAACTACCAACGAAGAGAAGGTAAATATGCGTAGAAGTGCCTCGAGCACTTCTGTGGTATTAGAACGGATTGTTGAAGAAGGAACCCCTGTAACAGTACTGGGAGACCAAGGAGAATATTACAAAATTTCCTATAACGACCGTATCGGCTTTGTATTAAAAAAATATATTGGCAGTGGCAACCCCATTCAAGGGGGAGGAACCCTGGTATCAGATTATCCCTATACCACCACTGCAAAAGAAAAAGTAAGGCTAAGGGCCAGGGCATCTACCTCATCAACCATTCTTGCTTATATTGAACAAGGGGCTACCCTTACGGTAAAAAGTAAAGAAGGTCAATTTGTAAAGGTTGATTATAACGGTACCGGCGGTTACGTAATGGGAGAATATGTAAACCTTTTATTTGTAGAAGATGAGGGAGAGAGAACTGCTGAAAAATTAGCGGTTCAAGCAGAATATACCTACATAGATTTAAGCCAAGGGAGCGAAGGGGCAGAAGTTCGATCCCTGCAATATGCCTTAACAGAACTGGGCTTTTTAAACGAAGAAGAAGTAGACGGCATTTACGGTAAAGGAACAAAAGTGGCTGTAGAGCAGCTACAAAAGAAAAACGACTTAAAAGCAACAGGGGTTGCAGACCAAGCTTTACAGGCCTTACTATACGAAAACAAACCGAAAAACTATAAGGGAAACGGAGTTAAAGTAAAAACCTTACCTCCTGTTTTCGGTGCAACTATGCGTTTAAACAACAAAGGGGAAGCAGTAGCTTCCTTGCAACAACGTTTAATAGAATTGGGCTTTAAAGTAGGAGAGGTAAACGGAGTTTACGATAAACAAACCAGCAATGCCATTAAAGATTTCCAAAAGAAAAACGGACTAAATGTAGATGGCCTTGCAGGCTATCAAACCCAAAGTCTTTTATTTTCAGGGGAAGCCTTACCGATAGTAGCCCAACCAAGCCCAACCCCGGGACCTATACCAAAGGCTCCCAAGAATCCCGTTAAAAAAGGGGATCAGGGAGAAGATGCTGAAAAAGTGCAAAAGCGCTTATCTGATTTAGGTTACTACCAAGGGGTTATTGACGGCAATTTCGGTACAAGCAGTGTAGAGGCTTTACAGCGTTTCCAATCTGAAAACTATATGGAAGCAGACGGAATAGCAGGAAAAGAAACCTTAAAGTTGCTATTTAGCAGTAAGGTAATAGGCTACGATGTAGCTACCTTACCGGAGCCTACCTATCCTCCTATTACTAAAGAAAATGTGATTGTGGTTCAAAGTGGAATTGCCGGTGAAGTGGTGGCAAGGTTACAAAACCGCTTAACGGAGCTTGGATACTATATTTCAAGAAATGATGGAAAATATTTGGCAGAAGATGTAAATGCTGTAAAGGCTTTCCAAAGAAACAACGGCCTAAAAGATGACGGAAAAGCAGGCTACGAAACCCAAGTGCTTTTATACAGCGCTAATGCTATTCCTTCTCAAACAGGGCAATTAACAGGTCAAGGAGAAGAAGGGGTAGATCCCGGCTTAAATACGAATATAACCCTTCGTCAAGGAGATACAGGCGCCCAAGTAATGGCTTTGCAAAACCGCTTAATTGAACTGGGCTACCTAGCTTCAGGAGAGGCAGATGGACGTTATGGCCTTAAAACAGCAGAGGCTGTAGTAGGATTTCAACGGGCAAACAACTTGGTACGTGACGGGGTTGCAGGAAGTGCCACCTTACAAAAGGTTTACGATACAGCCATAACCCCTCTACCTCAGGCAACACAAACCCCAAGCCCCGGCATTTTAACTAAAGGAGATGTTAGCGACGGGGTAAGGAGTATTCAGGAAAAATTGATTAAACTTGGGTACTTAACAGGAACAGCCGATGGGGTTTTCGGTATACAAACAGAACTAGCCCTTAAAAACTTTCAATTGCGAAACGGGATTTCCGCTGACGGAATTGTAGGAAATCAAACTTTAGGAATGATTGATAATACCGGGGTAAAACCTGCCGAAGGAATGGAGATTATCCCTCAAACTACGCCAACCCCTAACATTACAGATGGAATGCTGATTATTGGCACTCCTAAAGCGGCACAAGTGATTTATGGTAACTGGTATGATACAGTACGAGCCAAAGTACGGGCAAATCCTATGTTAACCGTATACGATTTTGCTACAGGGTTAAACTGGCGGGTAAATGCTTTTAGTAACGGGGCTCACTCCGATGCTGAAACCTTAACTGCTCAAGATACGGCCAATATGTTAAAGGCCTTTGGTGGAGAACAAACTTGGACCCCTAAACCTGTATGGGTAGTTTTATCTGACGGTACGGTATTTATGGCTAGTACCCACAGTACAGGCCACGATGTAGACCATACACCGGGAAATAATATTGCAGGACATATTTGTATTCACTTCCCTCGTACCCTGTCTCAAGTACAGGCTATAGGGCCTTATGCTACCAGTCATCAATTAACCATAGATGAAGGCTGGCTTGCTACACAAAAAATGATTCGATAAAAAACTCAATAAAAACTCAACAAAAAAGGTACTGGCCTAGGCCAATACCTTTTTTATTTGAAGGAGTGGGGCTTTGAATCTCTTGTTTGAAAGAGAGAGAGTTATAAAAAGAACCCCTTCCCTTCTTTAAAAAATGTTTAAGAAGAAGGAAAGGGCTAAGTAGTTTGATTAAGAAAGCTCTTTTTCCTCTACCAAGGCATACTTACTGTATACAGAAGGGGAAATACCGCTGATATTTTTAAACTGCTTAGAAAAATGGTAAGGGTCGGTAATTCCTACAGCTTGGCTGGCTTCTTTTACACTGGCACCTAAGCGCAAAAGCTCTTTGGCTTTTTCCATTTTAGAAAAAAGCAAATAGCTTAATGGGGGCATGCCCACCTCGGTAGAAAAACGTTTTCGAAAGGTTTCTACCGGCATTTTTGCCACAGTAGCCATTTCTGCCAAGGAAAAATTGTCTTTATAGCCGTTGGCCCGCAGTAGATCAATTACCTTGGCAATTTCGTAAGAAAGCATGCCATTTAAAGCAACAGGCTGCCCTGCCTGACAGGCTAGAAGGCTCCATAAAAGTTGCTGTAATTGAAAAGAGGCATTCCCAGTGCCGGAGTTTCGTACGGCTACTTGAACCATTTGATTGGTAATATATAATTGGGAAGGAAGAGCCACTTGTTTAATGGTTTTGTGTAAAAACAGCCCTAACCTTTTAATAAAAGAAGAAGCCAAAGGCCCATCAAAGGATAAGCAAAGAATACGGGAATCTTCCTGAGCATTTAAATGAATACTTTGCATTTGTGAAAAAGGAGGAATGACACAAAATTCTCCGGAAGCGAGGGCTAAAGGCTCAACTTGACCGGAAATATGTAAGGAAATACTTCCTTGCTCTAAAAAAAGGCAACGCCAATGGGTAGAAGGTAAAAAAGGGTAAGAGCCTGTAGTTAATACTCCATTTGCGGCACCTTGAAGCCAAAGGCCACTTTGTACCACTAAAGAATCGGGGATAGGTTGGCCTTCAACCCAAATATTTTGATGGCTGTCACTGGTATGTAATAATTCCGGTGGAAAAAAAAGAGCTGCCAAAGTACTCCTCCTTCATAAAAGTTTTCTATCTTTCATTCTATTCTTAAAGGTGGGCTTTTGTCAAATGAAGCCCTCTTTTGTTGACAGTAAATCGGGGATTTGATAGTATACGAAAGTAGAGAAAGCCAAGAAAGAGAAGAATTTTAAAATATAAGAGAAATTTAGGTGACAAGATGTATCAAGAAGTAGATTATCAAGAAAACCGAACACAATTTAAAAAAAGGTTGACGTTTTTTTTAATTGTATTTTTACTGGGATTAGCTTTGGCTATTGTAAGTTTTATTTTAAGAATACAGTGGTTAACCCTTGGTGCTACCATTTTATTTGGGGTGATTTTGCTTTTTATGTATAGCTTTTATGTATATCCTGTAAAAGCCTATGGCAAGCATTTGAATTATGTTTTGTATGGGAAACAGCGAAACACCAAAGGCTACATTGTGGCCTTTGATGAAGAAGAAGTGGTTCGTGAAGGGGTAACCTATTATCCCTTGGTGATTAATGTAGGAGAAAAAAAGGCAGAGGAAGATGAGCGGTTATTTTATTACGATAAAGAAAAAATGCCTTTTCCTTTTCAACTGGGAGATTATGTAGAGATTACCGCCCAGGAAAAGCAAGTGGCAGAAATGGTAAGGGCTACTAAAGAATAAAAGAGTAAAAAAACAAAAAATAAAAAATCAGGCCCCTGTTTTCATGAGAAAACAGGGGCCTTGAAGGCTTAAAAAAAGAGTTGAAACAGTGATAAAGTCAAACTAATTGAAATCTGTATTAATCTAGTTGGTTATGCTATATATTCATACCGGGATAGTAACAGTTGGTTTGAATAAAGGAAGAATGAAGAGATTTAGCAAAGGCTTGCTGAGCAATACTTCGCCTTAACACAAGGCCGTCACATTGGGTAATTCCCTGGCTTTGAAGGGTAGTTAACCCTCGATGAAGCAGGGTTTTGCCAATACCAAGACGGCGATAGGGATTTTTTACATATAGAGCTACCAAAGTAGCACGGTCATTAAAGCCCGACAGTAAAACTTCGCTAATAATTTCGTTTCCCCGGTATACTGCAAGGGGAAGAAAATGGGGTTGGGGCATTAATTGGGATAAAAAATGAATA
>CAZEIB010000004.1:23064-31750 GCA_964511785.1 uncultured Oscillospiraceae bacterium | reverse complement strand
CCGATTCGCAATAAGCATGAGCTTTTAACATTAGCTTCCATTATTGAAAAAGAGGCGAAAAACGATGATTTTTCTAAAGTATCGGCGGTTTTTCACAATCGGCTGAAAAGCAACATGAAACTTCAAAGTGATGTAACCATTCACTATGTTACTGGGGTTAGAAGGATGGCTTTAGGAGGAGAAGATTTAAAAGTAAACTCTCCCTATAATACCTATCAAATCACAGGTCTTCCAGTCGGTCCGATTTGCAACCCTTCTCCTGCAGCAATACAGGCTGCCCTCTATCCAGATGAAACTTTTTTATCGGAACAATATTTATACTTTTGCAGTAAAGACCCCAATACGGGAGAATTACACTTTTCTAAAACCTTACAGGAACATGAACAAGCAGTTACGATATATGCGCCTTTATGGAAGGCCTTTGATGAAAGTAGAGGATTATAATTGGTAAATAATATTGAAATACCGGAACTGTTGGCTCCGGCAGGAGGGTTTGCACAATTAGAGGCAGCTCTCCATTTTGGGGCGGATGCAGTATACGGTGGTATGGCACGCCATGGATTACGAGCTTTTGCCGGAAACTTTTCTGAAGAAGAATTAGAAGAGGCTTTAGTACGATGCAAAGAAAAAGGGGTAAAGTTTTATTTAACCTTAAATAGCTATCCCTTTGATGAAGATATGGATAGTTTATTGAAAACCGCGTCTACAGCTTATAACTTGGGGATAGATGCAGCCATTGTTAGCGACTTAGGTGCCTTTACGCTACTAAAAGAAGCTTTGCCAAAATTGCCTTTACACATTAGTACACAAGCGAACACACTAAACACCAAGGGAGCTACCACTTGGTATCAAATGGGTGCGGAGCGGGTAATTGTGGCCAGGGAAATGAACTTGGAACAAATCAACCATATGTGTAAAAATGTACCTGAAAAATTAGAAATTGAAGCTTTTATTCATGGGGCTATGTGCATGGCCTATTCCGGTAGGTGTATGCTAAGCAATGCTATGGCTAACAGAGGAGGAAACCAGGGAGCTTGTGCCCAACCTTGCAGATGGCAGTATAGTGTAATGGAAATGAAAAGACCGGGCGAATATCTTCCTGTTTACGAAGATGATCAAGGCACTACTATTTTTTCGGCCTATGATTTAAATACCATGATTTTACTGCCACAACTGGTCAAAAGTGGCTTATCTTCTCTTAAAATTGAAGGGCGCATGAAAACAGAATACTATGTATCTACTGTAGTAGCTGCTTATCGAAGAGGATTGGATGCTTTAAAAGAAAGCGAGGAAGCCTTTGAAAAGCTTTTGCCTGAATTGATTGAAGAACTTGAAAAAGCCAGTCATAGGCCTAGCAATACTGGTTTTTATATAAGCAATCCAGGCGGTGGGGCAGAAGGGATGATACAAACAAGAGAGTATATAGGGAAAATTATGGAAGACACCCCGGCCAATCAACCTTCCAGGGTTCTTTTAAAAAACCGTTTTCATATAGGTGACCCTTTGGAAGTACTAACCAAGAAAAAAAGTTATGATTATGTGCCAAAAGAAATTGTTTTGGAAAAAAATGGAGAAAAAGTGGATACTCATGGCATTGCTAATGACGTATTATTCCTTACCTTTCCTTTTGAGGTGAAAAAAGGAGATATTCTACGTGGTCCGACACGAAACCATAGTAAAAAACCAAGAGAGGCGTAAAACACCTTGTATGATGGCGCTTTTTTCTTGCTAAAAATGAAAAAACGGCTTATAATTGGTTGGAAGGAAATGAATTAAAGGAAGTGCCCTTATGCAAAATGGTCAAGATTTAATCCAAAGATTAAACCAAGGCGGCAAAAAACTGAGCAAAAGCCATAAGAAAATTGCAGATTTCATTGTTGAAAATTATGATAAGGCTGTTTTTATGACAGCAACAAAATTAGGAGACAGTGTTGGTGTAAGCGAATCTACAGTAGTACGGTTTGCCAATACTTTAGGATATGCAGGTTACCCTCAATTGCAAAAAGCTTTGCAGGAACTTGTACGCCATAGACTTACTGCTACACAACGCTTTGAAATGGCAGCCGAAATAGATCCTAATGCAGTTTTGCCCACAGTACTAAAAGCAGATATGCAAAACATTAGAAGCACCATTGAAGAAATTAATGTTTCAGTTTTTAATGATGTGGTGAAGGCTATTTTAAGAGCCAAGCATATTTACGTTATAGGCCTCCGTTCTGCAGCACCTCTGGCTCAATTTTTCGCTTACTATTTAAAGTATATTTTTGATTACGTACACCTTATTTCCACAGGCTCTACAGATGTATTTGAAGATGTGTCCCGTATTAAAAAAGAGGATATTTTAATTGGAATCAGCTTTCCCCGTTATTCTAATCGTACCATGGAAGCTATGCGCTTTGCCAAAAACCAAGGGGTGGAAGTAATTGGAATTACCGATGGCTTAATGTCTCCCTTAACTCAAGTGGCAACCCATTGCTTAACTGCTAGAACGGATATGGCTTCTTTTGTAGATTCTCTTGCAGCTCCTCTTTCGATGATTAATGGATTAATCGTCTCTTTAGGACTGCAACGAAAACAACAATTGGGAGAGCATTTAACTAAACTTGAAAACTTATGGGCAGAACACGGGGTATACGTAGGTAAAGAACATGAATAAAGTTGTGGTGGTGGGCGGAGGTGCAGCGGGAATGATGGCAGCTATTGCTGCTGCAAAGCAAGGGGCATTAGTCCACTTGGTTGAAAAAAATGAAAAGCTGGGCAAAAAAATATATATTACGGGAAAAGGGCGTTGCAATGTAACAAACAATAGCGATGTGGAAGATTTTTTAAAAAATATTCCCAGAAACTGGAGATTTTTATATAGTGCTCTTTACACCTATCCACCGGATAACACCATGAGAGACTTTGAAAAAAACGGTTGTGCTTTAAAGACAGAGCGCGGGAACAGGGTGTTTCCTGTAAGTGAAAAGGCTAGCGACATTACAAAAGCCTTAAAAAAACAGTTGGAACAATTAAAGGTAGAGGTTCAATATCATCAATCAGTTGCAAAATTAATGGTTCAAAGCCAACGGGTTGTTGGTATTATAACCCAACAAGGGGAAGAAATTCCGGCAAAAGCAGTCATTATTGCCACGGGAGGGAAAAGTTACCCGGTAACAGGTTCCACCGGAGATGGATACATCTTGGCAGAACAGGTGGGGCATCAAATTATCCCCCCACTACCGGCCTTGGTACCATTAACCACTACATCTCAATGGCCTTTAAAACTACAAGGCTTGTCCCTTAAAAACATTACCCTAATAGGAGAGAAAAAGGGAAAAAAGAAGTTTCAACATTTAGGAGAAATGTTATTTACTCACTTTGGTTTTTCCGGCCCATTAATATTGGAAATCAGTAGTCACATCCAGGGAGAAAATTTGGATGATTGGACATTTTATATAGATTTGAAGCCTGGTCTTACGTCGCAACAGGTGAAAAATAGAATTTTGCGAGATTTTGAAAGCAACCCAAACAAAGAGTTTTTAACTATTTTGCAAGGCTTGTTGCCCAGCCGTTTAGCAAAGGTTTTTGGTGAAGAATTGGGTTTGCCTATTGAAAAACCTATTAATCAAATAACAAAAGAAGAACGGGAAAAAATCGAAAAAGGATTAAAGTCCTTTCCTTTGCCTATAACAGGTTTTAGATCTTTTGATGAGGCAGTGATTACCAGAGGTGGAGGGAAAATAGGGGAGATTAACCCTAGTACCATGGAAAGCAAATTATGTAAAAACTTGTTTTTTGCAGGAGAAGTAATGGATGTTGATGGATATACCGGAGGATATAACCTTCAAATTGCATTTTCTACCGGCTTTTTAGCGGGACAAGAAGCAGCAAAGTGTAATGAAATAGATGACAAAAGGTGTGTAGACGATTGAATTATGTGGTGTTAGATTTGGAATGGAATCAACCCATTTCTTTTGATAGTAGTATTTACCGAAAAATTGGAGACAAACTTTTATTTGAGTTAATACAAATTGGGGCAGTAAAGGTAAATGAAAACATGGAGATTATTGATGCAATTTCATTGCCCATTAAACCCACCCACTATATTAAAATTCATCCCCGTATTCAGCGTTTAACTCAGCTTACAAAAGAAAATTTTGTAAATGCACCGGAGTTTAACGATGCAATGGATTTGTTTGTAAAATGGTGTGGAGAAGATTATGCCCTTGTAGTATGGGGAAATGACGATACTTCCGTCTTACAGCAAAATATTGATTTTTTCAAATGGCATAAAGAACTTCCTCCTTTATGTGATTTACAACATTATTTTAGTGACTGGTTAAAACTTGGAAAAGAGCGTAAAGGGCTTAAGCATGCAATGGAATTGTTAGAGATTAAAGAAGAAGAAGAATTAGATTTTCACAATGCCTTAAACGATGCTTATTATACTGCCCAGGTGTTTCAAAAAACCCCCAAGGCTCATAAGGTGGTAAACTATCCTACAACACCGAAAAAATTAGCACGTGGGAAAAAAAGGCCAGGAGAAGTACGGTTTACTTTACCTCATATGCAGATTACAAAACTCCTTTCTTTACCAAAATTAAAAATGCCTTTATGCCCTTATTGTAAAAAAACAACTGAAGTAACCACTCAGTATGTTTTGGCGGGGAAAAACCAATATATGAATATTGCTAGCTGCAAAGACCATGGTGATTTGTTTATTTATGTGAAAATTAAGCAGGAAAAAGAAAAAGATCAAGTACATATGAAAGTGACAAAAGCCAGCAAGCAAAAAAAATCGTATATTCTTACTAAAAACTGGAAGGATATGACTAAAGAAAATAGAGAAAAAGAGGCTTTAGTTTAATATTTAAGGAGTATTATATGATAGACAGAATAGAAGTAACCATTGAAAACAGAAAAAAAGAATATCCTAAAGGAACCACGTTACTAGCCATTGTTGAAGATTTTTATCCTCAAAAAGAAAAAGAAATTTTAGGCTGTTTACACAAAGGAACTGTAGTAGAATTAAGAGATTCCATTGAAGAAAGTTGTCAACTAACTCCCTTAACCTATAAGCAGGAGGAAGGAAGAAGAATTTACGAAAGATCCTTGCGTTTTATCCTTTTAATAGCCTTATCCAGATTATTTCCTAAAAAAAACATGCGGGTATTAAATAGTATTGGCAATGGTATTTCAGGCAAATTAATCGACCAGCCTTTAACAAGAGATCAAGTTATACAAATAAAAGAAGAAATGCTCAAAGTAGTTCAGCAGAACCTCCCTTTTACAAAGGAAATATGGAAAAAAGAAGAGGCAATTGCCTATTTTATTGAGCAAGGACAAACGGATAAATTAAAACTGTTATCCTATCGTCCTTATGAATATTTTCCCATGTATTCTTGTGCAGAAGTAAAAGAGTATTTTTATGGAGCCATGGTACCTTCAACAGGATGGATTAATATTTTTGATATAAAACCTCTTTTTCCCGGATGGGTTTTGCAAATGCCTTTACCTCAAGATCCTAATACAGTTGCACCCTATAAACAAAGGCCTAAATTTCAAACTGTATTTGCAGAATCTCAAAGATGGTGTAGCATTTTGGAAGCGGAAAATGCTTCTGATATTAACCGATTGATTGTAAAAGAAAGAGTGAGAGAGTTTATTCGTATTAACGAAGCTTTTCACGATCGTTCTATTACAGATATTGCAGATGCTATTTATCAAAAAAACTCCAAAATTGTATTAATTGCAGGGCCTTCTTCCAGTGGGAAAACGACATTTACTAACCATTTGCGTATTCAATTACAGGTACTAGGATTAAAGCCCGTATTGGTTTCTTTAGATGACTTTTATAAAAATCGATCAAACATTCCTACCCTTGAAGACGGAAGTCAAGATTTGGAGCATATTAATACCATTGATGTTTCTTTTTTTAACAGCTGTATTGAAAAACTTATTGCAGGAGAAACCGTAGGGATGCCAAGGTTTAATTTTCATACCGGGAAAAGAGAAGAGACATTAGTGCCCCTTAAAATAAGCAATGGGCAACCTATTTTGGTAGAGGGAATTCATGGCTTGAATCCTGCCCTTAGCGAAGAGTTTACAGATGATATGCTTTATCGTATATACGTTAGTGCTTTAGCTTGTATTAATTTAGATGATCATAATCGAATTAGAACCACTGATGTGCGTTTACTAAGAAGAATTGTGCGAGACCATCAGTTTAGAGGAACAAGTCCTGAGGAAACCATGGCCATGTGGGATAGTGTGCGTGCTGGAGAAGAAAAGTGGATATTCCCTTACCAAGAATTGGCAGATGTAATGATGAATACAGCCCTACATTACGAATTGCCAGTGTTGAAAAATATGGCTTACGATTTACTAAAAAAAATCGATCAGGATTCTCCAGAGTACTTGAAATCAAGAAGACTGCTTAAAATACTTCATTATTTTAGTCCTCTTCCTCAAGAAGCTATGGAGGAAATCCCTCCCCTTTCAATTCTCAGAGAGTTTATTGGCGGTTCCACATTTTATGGTGCTTAAGCCTTGTCAAAAGCAAAAAAGTTTTCTTTGAATTGACGATTTTTATCATGCATGGTATGGTTATAGATAGACTATTCCCTGTTAGTCTAAGGAGGAAATATTTTGGAAGTTTTTCGAGGAATTTTAGAAGTTCTGGTATCAATATCTGGAATATTAGTGATTTTATTTGTTGTTTATCAGATGGCTCTTAGCCTTTTTGCTTTTAAAAAAGATGGAAAGGATTATGAGGATCAAAAGGCAAAAACAAGGTTTTTAATTTTAGTACCGGCTCATAACGAAGAGTCGGTTATTGGTGATATTGTAAAAAATCTGCAGCAAATGGAATATCCTTCCTACCTGTATGACTTTTATGTAATTGCAGATAATTGTACGGATAATACCGCCCAAGTGGTTAGGTCTTTAGGCGGAAAAATAATTGAAACTAAAAAAGATGGACCGGATGCCCCTACAGGAAAGCCTATTGCTCTTAAAAAGGCTTTAGACAGTATTTCCGATTATGAAAAAAAATATGATTTGTTAATGATATTTGATGCGGATAATTTAATTGATACCAATATGCTATCCGAGGTAAATAGCCAATATATTTCAAAAGATTATCCGGAAATGATTCAGTGCTATTTAGGATGTAAAAATAACAAAGGAATCATCCCTTGGTTTTTTTACACCAGTTTTTCTATAAGCAACCGTTTTTTCCAACTTTCAAGGTACAAAAGAGGAATTAATTGCTCCATAGGAGGAACAGGATTTGCCATTTCTACAAAATATTTAAAAGAAAGAGGAGGATGGACCACCCTCTCTTTAACGGAAGATTTTGAAATTCAAGTAGAAGCTACCTTGGAAGGTAAAAGAATATTATGGAACCAGCAAGTACGGGTATACGATGAAAAACCACGATCTTTTGTAGCTTGCTATAAGCAGCTGGTAAGGTGGGCGCAAGGCAGATGGTTTGTGACTTTTAAAAACACCAAAAAACTTTTTAAAGCAATGGCCAGTAAAAAAGTAAGCATAAGAGAAGGGATTTCTGTTTTAACTTTTATGTATACCCCTATTTCTTATTTTGTAGCTATTTTTCAAGTTCTTGCTCAAGTTTTTCTAGGTATAACCGCAGCACCCGTAGCAAAAGAAGTGGTGCCGGTGGCTAAAAGAGTAATGGAAGCGGGGCAACAAGGAGGATGGGCATTAACGATCATCTCTGCTGTTATTTTTGTGTATAGCTACTTTTTTCTGTTTTATATGGCCGATTATATGGACAATGGAATGAAACCAAAATTAAAAACATTCCCCTACATGATTGGAAGTTTTTTAACCAACATTGTGCTGGCAACTGTTGCCCAGATTGAAGGGATATTTAAGTATAAAAATCAAAATACGTGGGTTAAAACAGAACATTTTATCACCTCCGGGGAAGAAGGAGAAACCCATACAGGTTATGAAGGATTAACAAAAGGGGAAATCCCCGGCACTCTGGAAGAAAGTAGCAGAATAAATCATCCCACAAAAGAAACAAGGGAAACGGCATAATAAAAGCGACCATAGGTCGCTTTTATTATGTTGATTTTTTAATAGAAAATAAGAGATATAAGGGAAGAGAAGTTTTCATGAAAGGGCTATTTAGACGGGGTTTCTTTTTCTACGTAGGAAACCCAATCCTCTCCTAGTTGGATGGCTTTAACCATGGCCTTTTCACTGGGTCCTCCCGGAAGGTTTCGATTGGCTACACAGGTTTCTAAAGAAATGGCGGTAAAAACATCTTCTTCAAAGGCAGAACTAAAATTTTTAAAAATTTCCAGAGGAATATCTTCTAAGGAAATGTTTTTTTCAACACAGTAAAAGACCAGCTCCCCTACGATATGGTGGGCATCTCTAAAGGCAATCCCCTTTTTAACCAAATAATCGGCACAGTCGGTAGCATTGGTAAAACCTAGGGCAGCACTCTTTCTCATCTGTTCTTGATTAAAGGTAAGGCTTTTTAACATAGGTGTAAAGGTAATTAAGCATTTGAGAACGGTATCTCTTGAGTCAAAAAAAGCCTCTTTATCTTCTTGCATATCTTTATTATAGGCTAAAGGTAAGCCCTTCATAACATTTAAAAGTCCCATTAAATCACCGAATACCCTGCCGGATTTACCTTTAACCAACCCTGCAATATCGGGATTTT
>CAZEIB010000004.1:19924-23054 GCA_964511785.1 uncultured Oscillospiraceae bacterium | reverse complement strand
GGCCTTTCATTGTAACAAGTAAACTTTGAAGATTTCCATATACCCTACCGGTTTTCCCTCTTATAAGCTCGGCAACATCAGGGTTCTTTTTTTGTGGCATAATACTGGAACCGGTAGAAAAACCATCATCTAAGGTAATAAAGCGAAACTCATTGCTGGCCCATAAAATAATTTCTTCACAAAAGCGGCTTAAGTGCATCATGGTAAGGGCGCTTGCATGCAAAAAATCCAGTAAAAAATCTCTATCACTAACCCCGTCTAAAGAGTTTTGGGTAATTCCGGAAAAGCCCAGAAGGTTGGCTACCTTTTCTCTGTTTAAAGGATAGGTGGTGGCGGCTAAAGCACCACTTCCTAAGGGAGAAATATTTGCAGCATTCCAAGCAGAAGAAAAACGTAAATAGTCCCGTTTAAACATTTCAAAATAAGCCATTAAGTGATGGGCTAACGTAATGGGTTGGGCCTTTTGCAAATGGGTATATCCGGGCATAATGGTAAAGGTATGGTTATGGCTAATAGAAATAAGAGTCTTCAAAAGATAAAGAATTTGTTTTTGAATTTCTTCACAACTTTTTTTTGTATACAGCCTAATATCTAGAGAAACTTGGTCATTTCGGCTACGACCGGTATGAAGGCGTTTTCCTGCTTCACCAATTTTTTCAATAAGAAGAATTTCCATATTCATATGAATATCTTCTGCACTTTGTTGAAAATTTATTTTACCTTCTTGAATTTCCTTAAGAATTTCTTGAAGACCTGCTACAATTTTTTGGCTATCTTCAAGGGGAATGATATTCTCTTCTCCAAGCATGATGGCGTGGGCTATGGAACCTTGAATATCTTCTTTATAAAGGCGCCGATCAAAAGAGATGCTTGAATGAAAGTCTTCTACCAAATGATCTGTAGCTTTAGAAAAACGCCCGGCCCATAGTTTTTCTTGTTTATTTGAAGGGTTCATTTTCTTTCCTACTTTCTACATAAAACATTTAAACACTAATAATTATACAACATAATACATTTGGTTGCAACGTGATAAGGAGAGAAAATTTTTCTAAAAAGAGCTAGAAATTCTTTTGTAAAGAGAAAAAGCTAGAAAGAGGTTGGTTGACAAAATGGGTACATATGTTCTAATATAAATAGGTTAAATGATGATAATAAGAGGGATAATGTGATTGTTTTAGGAATTGATCCGGGATTGGCATTAATGGGATGGGGTGTCGTGGAAATAACAGGTGGAAACCTGAAGCTTATTCAATATGGTGTACTAACCACTAAAGCCCATACCCCTACTCCCCAGCGCCTTCGTTCTATTCAAATAGGGGTACGAGATTTAATACAGCTATATCAGCCTGATGACATTGCTTTTGAAGAATTGTTTTTTGCTCGCAATGTAACCACGGCAATGTCTGTAGGAGCAGCTAGGGGCGCGGCAATTGTAGCCGCTGCAGAATATACGGAAAACTTGTATGAATATACACCTATGCAAATTAAGCAAGCTGTTGTGGGCTACGGAAGGGCAGAAAAGCAACAAGTACAACAAATGGTAAAAATGCTTTTACATATGGAACATATTCCTACCCCTGATGATGCGGCAGATGGGCTGGCAACGGCCATTACCCATGCTCATTCAGCCCATGCAAAAGAGCTGTTTCGTATGAAATAAGAAAAAGGGAGAAAAATGAATGTATGCATATATAGAAGGTATCGTCGAGGAAAAAAATCATAATGAATTAGTAATTGATGTAAATGGGGTAGGATATAGTATTACCTGTAGCATAAATACCCTTAGTCATGCTCCAGGAAAAGGGGAACAAATGCGTTGTTATACTTATTTGTCTGTAAGGGAAGACGCGATGGAATTATACGGCTTTTCTTCTAAAAATGAAAAAGACATGTTTATGCGTTTACGAACGGTTTCCGGCATTGGGCCTAAAACCGCCCTTGGAATTTTAGGAAGTATGTCGGTAAAAGATTTAGCGTTAGCAATTGCCATGGAAGATATTGCTGCTCTTTCTCAAGCCCCGGGGGTTGGGAAAAAAACTGCTCAGCGAATAGCTTTGGAATTAAAAGACAAAATGGCACCGGTAGACCTAGAAGGAATGGAGGGGAGCTCCTTATCCTTGCAGAATGGTTTTGGTGAAGGGGCGGCAATGAATGATGCCTTATTAGCCTTACAGGCTCTTGGCTATTCCGGTGCGGAAGCGGGTAAAGCCCTTCAAAAAGTGAAGGGTCAAAGCAACGAAACAGATGAACTGATTAAATTGGCCTTACGGGCCATGGCTGGGGGAAATTTCTAGTATACCCATAGAAAGGAAATAGGATGACGGAAGATAATCGCTTAGTAATGACAGAATTTAGGGAAGAAGATAGACAGGAACAATCCTTACGGCCTAAAAATCTTTCAGAGTACTTAGGACAAGAACAGGTAAAGAGCAATTTAAAAGTATATATTCAGGCTGCTCTTCAACGTAGAGAACCTTTGGACCATATGTTGTTATATGGTCCTCCCGGCCTTGGAAAAACAACCCTCGCCTGTGTGGTTGCCAGTGAAATGGGTCAAAATATTCGGGTAACTTCGGGTCCGGCCATAGAAAGGCCCGGAGACTTGGCTTCGATTTTAACCAATTTAGCTACAGGAGACGTACTGTTTATTGATGAAATTCATCGTTTAAGTCGTGCGGTAGAAGAAGTACTTTATCCTGCCATGGAAGATTATGCTTTAGATATTATGATAGGGAAAGGACCGACAGCAAGATCGGTTCGTTTAGACTTGCCCAAATTTACTTTAATCGGCGCAACCACCCGTGCAGGTCAGTTGTCTGCACCACTACGAGATCGTTTTGGTATTTCCTTCAGGTTAGAATTATATTCTGTAGAAGAACTGTCACAAGTTATTCACCGAAGCGCAAACATAATGAAAATTCATGCAGATACAGATGGAGTAGTAGAAATTGCCAGAAGAAGCAGAGGAACCCCTAGGCTTGCCAACCGTATGTTGCGCAGGGTTCGAGATTTTGCTCAAGTAAAAGCCGACGGGGCCATTACTTATCAAGTAGCTAAAGATGGTATGGATATGCTAGATGTAGATGAATTAGGCCTAGATCGGGTGGATAGACGAATGTTAACCACCATG
>CAZEIB010000004.1:4189-19914 GCA_964511785.1 uncultured Oscillospiraceae bacterium | reverse complement strand
GGATAAATTTGCAGGGGGACCTGTGGGCCTTGATACCTTAGCCGCTACAACAGGAGAAGACCCCATTACCATTGAAGATGTATACGAGCCTTATTTAATGCAACTAGGGTTCATGATGAGAACTCCTCGTGGCAGGGTATGTACGCCTTTGGCTTACGAGCATTTAGGCAGAACAGCCCCTAACCAAGGAGAAGAAGGACAATTAAAGTTAGATTTTTAAAAGGAAAACAAAACATGAAAACGTCAGACTTTTATTATGATTTGCCGGAAGAGTTAATAGCACAAACACCAATAGAACCTAGAACTGCCAGCAAAATGATGGTATGTAAGCGAAAGGAAAACACTCTGCTTCATCAGCATTTTTATGACTTACCGAAGTATCTAAATCAAGGGGATGTTTTGGTAATTAATGAAAGCAAAGTGATTCCTGCCAGACTGTTAGGGGTAAAAGAGGACACAGGAGTAGCTGTTGAAATTCTTTTACTCAAGCGGTTGGAACAAGATATTTGGGAAGCACTGGTTAAACCTGGAAGACGGCTAAAAAAAGGAGCCATTTGTTCTTTTGGAGGTGGACTTTTAAAAGGGGAAATACTTGAGTTTATTCCTGAAATTGGGGGAAGAAAAGTACGGTTTATTTATGAAGGGGTTTTTGAAAACGTGCTGTATACCCTTGGAGAAATGCCTTTACCACCCTATATATATGAAAAGCTTGAAGATAAAAATCGTTATCAAACGGTGTATGCAAATCAATCCGGTAGCGCTGCAGCTCCCACAGCAGGGCTTCACTTTACCAAAGAACTGCTTGCAGAAGTGAAAAAAAGAGGAATAGAAATCGTTCCGGTTTTACTACATGTGGGGCTAGGAACCTTTAGGCCGGTGAAAGAAGAAGTGGTAGAAGACCATATCATGCATAAAGAATATTATGAAGTTAGTGAGGAAGCGGCCAATATCATTAACAACGCCCGAAAACAGGGAGGAAGATGTATTTGTGTAGGAACAACTTCTTTGCGCACCTTGGAATCAGTAGTAGATGAAAAAGGAAGGATTCATTCCGGTAGGGGAGAGACAGATATTTTTATTACCCCCGGTAAAAAAATCCTCTCTGCAGATGGATTAATTACAAACTTTCATTTACCTGAAAGTACTTTGTTAATGCTGATTTCCGCTTTTTGGAACAAGGAAGCAGTGTTAAACGCTTATGAGGAAGCAGTAAAAAATCAATACCGTTTTTTTTCTTTTGGAGATTGTATGTTTATATGTTAGCTTATAATAACCATTCTCTACTAATCAAAAAAACTAGTCATATCGATACGTCTTTATTTTGACATGATAGACTTTGTTTTTTTCTTTCTTTTTAGGCTACTATAGTTGCACTTTTATATGCAACAAGTTTTTCTGTAGTTACTGAACTGAACTTAATAATTCAGTAGTTAAAAGGAAGACTATAAGCTTGTAGCTAAGTTGTTTCTCTTCGAACGATATATGTTGGAACCATAATTTCATTTTTGACTGGGAAGGCTCCTCCAATCATTTCTAATAAGGCATTTGTGGTATATTGGGCTACAGATTGAGAACACTGATGAATTGTTGTCAGTTTTTTTCCGTTCGTCTGCGCCAAAAACAAATCATCAAACCCAACAACCTTAACTTCTTCTGGAACTTTGATGTTACGCTTTCTTAAAGCATCTAGCGCACCAAGCACAACATAATCGCAAATACAAAAAATTCCGTCAAATTCCAAATTGGAAGCATATAGTTGATCGACCAGATCTTCGCCATTAGCGTAATCAAAGTTTTCAAAATGAAAAACATACCGCAAGTCAATAGAAATCCCAGCCTCAATTAATGCTGCAAAATAGCCTTCTGTGCGCATACGAGAAGTATAAGCATCCTCTGGGCCTGTGAATAATACAATATTTTGGCAGCCTTTTTCAATTAATTCATTAGTAGCAATATAGGCACCTGTACGGTTATCTGATTCAATACGAACGGTCATTTCCGATGCATCTTCAGCAGGTAAACAATCAATATAGACGGTGGGAATATCTTTGGGAATACTTGAAAAGCCTTGATCTCTAGAGAGAATAACAAGACCACTAACTTTTTGTTCGATTAACATTTCTATGCTGGCGCGCTCAATGTCGGGGACAGAGTCAGTTGTAGTTATAATAACAAAGTAGCCATGTTTTAAAAAAAACTTTTGCAAATGAGTGGCAAGATCTGAAAAATATTCATTTTTAACATTATCTACTACAAATCCAATAATAGGCATTCGGTTAGTTCTTAAACCGCGAGCAGCCATATTGGGAACAAAACTACATTGTGCAATGGCAGCGCGTACACGTTTTTCAGTTTCAGAAGAAACATATCCCTTTCCATTTACTACACGCGACACTGTTGCTGTTGAAACTTGCGCGATTTCAGCAACATCCTTAATAGAACATTTTTCTTTGTTGTTAACAGATTTTGCCATTTTGTTATCCTTTCATAAATGAAAATTTTGTATTGGGAATATTTTAAAGCTTCCATGAAGACAGAAAAACAGAGAAAAGTGTAATCGTTGCCATAAATAAAAGAAGTATTATAAAAAGTATAGCATATTTCACTGAAAAGATACATAAAAGCTTAAAAATATTTTGATAATTCAAAAAAAGTATTGACAAAGACAGTGAATGGAAGTACACTTTAACTAAATTCTATGTAATTGTCATAAAATGTAAACGTTTACACAATCTAAATATTAATAGTAAACAGATATAGCAGGTAAAAACAAGGAAAGAAAGGATTTACCCCCATAATGTAAACGATTACACAAAAAAGAGTATATACACTTTTAATTTAATAGGAGGAAAGTAAAATGAAAAAAAAGCTATTTCTGGTATTAGTCCTGATTCTGTCACTTTGTACATCGATTTTTGTTGCCGCTGAAGAACCTTCAGAAAAATTCATCCCTTTACTAAATGCTGAGGAAACCCTTACGCTAACCCTTTATGGGCCGGGACTATTTGCAGCCGTTGGAGAAAATGGCTCTATTGACTTAACCAGCGGTATCACGACTCCTGGTTATAAGGAAGTTGTGGATCGATGGAATTCTTTTTATCCCAATGTGAAATTGGATATTCAAGCAATCCCTTGGTCCGATTGGCAGGCAAATGTTACTACTGCGGTAATGTCAGGAGACATTGATGTTATTATGCATGGAGCAACCTTAGCCACTCTTTGTGAAGATTTACAACCCTATATTACGTCGTCGTCCGGCTATCAAGATGAAATATATATGGTTGCTTCCAGGTTAACCCCTGACATTCCAAGTATATCTAAAGTGGCAGGTATCCCCTATACAGTAACACCAATGCTGGCATACCTTGATACGAAAATTTTTACAGATTTCGATGTTGAATTACCGGAGAAAAACTGGACCTGGAGTGATTTAGAGGAATTGGCTGAAAAACTTACAGGAATAAATCCTATAACGGGAGAAGAAAATTTTGGTTATAAATTTCCTTCACGTATTGCAAGTAATAACTTTTACTTTAACCATATGATGATTGCCCAAGCTTATGGGGGAAACATTATTCAATATGGAAACACATTACAAGAAACTGTGGCGAACTATAACAATGAAGCTTCTCTTAAGGCTTTTGAGACGATTTCTCGTTTAGCAGAATTTTGTTCTCCGGATGGAAGAGAAGGAGTTACAGATGACACTGTGCTAACAGTAGACAATAACATTGCAATTAGAATTGAACAAAGCCCTTTTAATTATTACGCGCAAGCCGAAACGGTTGGAGATGTTGAGCGCTGGGCATGGTTAACTCTGCCTTGTGCCGTTGAAGGAGAGGGAGCAGGTGACCCTTCATGGTTTATAGGTGAAAATAATATGTCCATTGCTTACAATAGTGATGCTAAAAATTGGGCTTGGGAATTTATTCGTTTTATTACAACAGATGCTGTTGTACAAGAATGGATTGTAGAAACACGAAATTTACCCAATAATATTTATGCTCAGGAATTAATTACACCTTCCATTGGTGAAGAGCGTGCAAAAATTGTTTATGAAGCAATTGCCACATTACCCTATGGTTGGAACAATGCAACTAACGATTGCGTGAATACTGCATTTTTAGGAACATTAGCTTCAGATATTTATGTTGCTCAAGATTCTTTAATTAAAGGAGAGTTTACTATTGCAGAGGCTGCAGCATATGTTCAAAGCAATTTGGATACCTTCCTTGCCACTTTAAAATAGCTTTGATATGTGCCGAGGAAAAGATAAAAATCCTCGGCACACATTTACTTAATACTTAGCAAGGAGGAATATTATGGGAGATAATAAAAAAAAGCAACGTAAAAAGAGAGCTTTGTACGAAAACCTAACCTGGTATTCATTCATTATCGTTACATTGATTACGGTTGTTTTATTGGTTTATATTCCCACCTTTACAACAGTATTGTTTAGTGTAAGCGATGTTAGCTTAAAAGGATTAGAAACTACATTTGTGGGAATGAAAAACTATGAAATTATATTTTCAATGAAAGCCTTTTGGAATTCGATTAAAAACACACTAGGCTTAGCCGTAATGGGGTTAATAGTTATTCCCTTGGGATTTTTGCTTGCCAATACGATTAACAACTTAGGGAAAGGACCTCTTCAAAGTTTTTTTAGGGTAAGCTACTATTTGCCTAATATTATTACAGGGGTTAGTGTTATTCTAATTTTCCAAGTGGTGTTAAAAGGTAATAACGGTATGTTAAACAATTTTTTATCCTTTGTTTTAGGGAAAAAAGTAACCATTGGTTGGCTGTCCAGTTCTTCCTATTCTTGGTATGGAGCAACTATTTTACTTTTGTGGTCTAACTTAGGATATTCGATGTTGATAAACCTATCTAGTTTGCAGTCCATCCCTTCTGAACTGTATGAAGCTGCTTCTATTGATGGAGCAAGTTCTTTACAAAAGTTAAATTATATTACAATTCCTAATATGACTTCGTGTTTTTCCTTTTTATTTGTAACAGGTATGATTGGTGGTTTAGCCCGATTTACTGACTTATATATTATTGGTGGAAACAGTGCTTCAGGAAAACCTGGAGGTACGCTACAGACTATTTTAATGTTTATATTTCAATACAGCTTTGATTCTCCCCAGTATGGAATGTCTTCTGCGGGGGCTGTAATGTTATTTATATTAACATTGGCCTTCACTCTTATTAATGTAAAAGCAACTGGAATGTTTAAGGAGGAAGTGCTGTGATAAAAGGGAAAAAAAGAACTCGTTTCTTCCAAGTTTTACTTTTGATTGTGCTTTTGTTTTTTATATTGGTTCCTCTATATTGGGCTATTGTACTATCCTTTGACCGTGAGGCGGTTAATAGGTTACCAGAGTTTTCTTGGCTACCACATACTCCTTCCTTATATAATTATGAAGTCTTGCCTTACTTTATTGATGTTATTCAATATTACAAAAACACTGTATTTTTAACCCTTGTTAATACAGTAGTTTCAGTTTTTTTTGCTTTAACAGCTGGCTATGCTTTTGCTAAAGGACGTTTTGTATTAAAGAAATTTTGGTATTTTGTTTTATTGGCAGTGATGATGTTACCTTTTGAATCGCGAATGATACCCTTATACATGATTTATTATAACATTGGTTTAATCAACACTTATTGGCCTTTAATTTTTGGACAATTTGCCTACGTTTATGGAATATTCTTTGCAAGGTCTTTTATTATAGGGATTCCAGATGCCTTACGGGAAGCGGCTAAAGTAGATGGAGCTTCCGAATGGCGAACTTATTTAACTATTATTTTGCCTCTATGTAAACCAATTGCTGCTACATTATGTATTCTTCAAGCTATTGCTCATTGGAACTCTTATTTATGGCCCTTAATAGTGATAAAAGATTACACAAAGCAAGTGATATCTGTAGGTGTTGCCTTATTCAGTGCTTCAGTGGACGCTGTTTATTACGGGCCACGTATGGCATTGGCAGTTCTTAGCGCCATACCGTTAGTAATAATATTTTTATTTTTTCAAAAATATATTGTACAAAGCATTGCAGTATCGGGAATTAAACAATAATGTTTAAATAATCAAAATGTATTGAAAGGGTGTATTTAAATGTATGGAAATAACTATGTGGCTTTTCTTACAGCATTTGATGAGGGGGGGAAGGTAAAGGTATCGGCATGTGAACAGATGGTAGACTTTTATTTAAAGCAACATGCACAAGGTCTTTATTTACACGGATTTACTGGAGAAGGCTGGTGTATGACACCAGATATGCGAAAGGAATGGATGAAGGAAACGGTTAGAGTATGTGCTAAAGAAATTCCTGTATTTGTAAGTGTAGGTTATGGAAAAGATGAAGAAGAAGGCATTGAACTGGCAAGATATGCCGGAAAAATTGGGGCAGATGCAATTAGTAGTGTTGCAATTAGGCCAGATGCTTCTATAGAAGAAAATGCTTCTTATTTCAAAAAACTTTCTGAAGCGGCAGATGTGCCTTTTTATGTATATTGGCATATGGCTAATGGCAATTTGAACGGTGGAAACAGGATTGATGCTGAGGAATTAATTGATGTTTTACGCCGTGAAGTACCTACCTTTTCTGGATTCAAATATACAGACAGTAATTTTTATTATGCTCAACGAATTAAAGAGCATGCGCCAGAGATTATGCTGTTTACAGGAGTGGACCAAATGTGCGCAGCAGGACACTTGATGGGATCAGACGGGTCTATAGGAGCACTTCAAGCGATTACCTGTGAACACTTTTATCGCATGAAAAATTTAATGAATGCGGGAGAAATGGATAAGGCTTTCAAAATGCAACTTCATGCAAACAATATCTATGCAGCTATTGACGAAAAAGAAGTAGGCGGGCTTATCCCTGGAATAAAATACATTATGCGTGAATATTATCAAGTTGATGTAGGTTTGGTGTCTCCCTTGGCCCCTCACCGTGACATTACAGACAAAAAAGTCGGAAAGCGTTTACTAACACGTTTTGAAGAAAATATTTATCAAGTTTAATAGGAGTTGAAGAGATGGCGCTAACTATCGGTAATAAACTAAAAGCCTCTTCTATTGCACTAGGATGCATGCGCATGGCTTCTCTAGGTGTGGAAGAAGCGGAAAAAGTGGTTATGAAATCATTGGAAAAGGGTATAAATTTTTTTGATCATGCAGATATTTATGGAGAAGGTGAGTCTGAGAGAGTTTTTGGTCAAGTTCTTAAAAGAAACCCTCAATTACGTGAAAAAATTATCATACAAGATAAGTGTGGTATTTGCAAGGGATATTATGATTTATCTAAAGAGCATATCATATCTGCAACAGAGAAATCGCTAAAGCGATTAGGGGTAGAGTACTTAGACTTGCTTTTATTACATAGACCAGATGCCTTAATGGAACCGGAAGAGATAGGCCAGGCCTTTACAAAGCTTTCCCAAGAGGGAAAGGTGAGGTTCTTTGGTGTAAGTAATATGAACTCAATGCAAATGGAGTTTCTTTCTCGCTCTATCCCGCAAAAAATAGTAATTAACCAACTTCAATTTGGGTTGGGCCACTCTATCTTGATAGATGAAGGAATAAGTGTAAATACAAAATGGGAGCAGGGTATTGTTAGAACGGACGGTGTTATACAATACTGTCAACTGAACAACATAAACATTCAGGCGTGGTCGCCTTTACAGCACGGTATGTTTGAAGGCCCCTTTTTATTAAGTGATAAGTATGAAAAACTTAATAATGAAATTAGGAGAATAGCTCTTGAAAAAGGAGTTGCTGATAGTACTATTGCTATTGCTTGGATTCTACGGCATTCTGCTAAAATACAGCCAATTATCGGGACAATGAATATTAAAAGAATTAAAGATATTATGGAAGCTGAAAAAATAGAATTAACACGAAAAGAATGGTATACGTTATATAATCTTGCAGGTAACCCCATCCCCTAGGATAAGGAATGAAAAAAATAAAGATAAAACCGATGAAAAGATTAGTATAATGTACTAGATTCTAATAAATTCATTCTATTTCAAGTCGTGTCAACACGGTCTTTAGTTTATACTACCCTAGTTTATTAACCATTCTCTACTAATCAAAAAACTGCCTGAAGATTTTACAGGCAGTTTTTTGATTAGTAGAGAATGTATTTAAGTAAATTTTAAAAAGGAATAATATGTTATTTCTTCCAATCCTTTCGGAGCATGGGCATAAACATTCCCCCTTGAACACTGCGACCGATAAAGTGCTCATAAGCCCCGGTTACGGTGTCAAACCAATCAGAGTAAGGAACACGAGAAGGGGTTTCTTCTAAGTAAGTAACTAAAGGAGCAATAAGTTTTTCAAAAGTAGCTTTATCTTGAGCCATGGTAGCACTCCATACAATCCAATCTGACTTGGTGTAAGTTTTCCGGGAATCTAAAGGCAAGCCGTAAGTATTGATTCTGGAAAGATAGCTTTCGGTTTCTTTTTGATAGAAGGAAGAGGGGAACAATCCTAAATCTAAAATGGTATCCCATACTAAATTGTACTTTTGACTCCAGCCTATCCCTTTGAAAGTTAAAGCAGTATAGCCTTCTTCTTTATAGGCCCTTTCATACCAACTTTTTGCCATTTCTTTCGCTTTTTTAGTATAATAGCTACCGTCTTCACCAAAGTGTTCCAATAATTTTCCGTAACATGCAATTCCTACAATTGCCTTGGCAGAAAGGTTTACATTATGGGCCAAGTGTCCTGCAAAGTCATCAGTACACAGTTGTTCTCCGGGGTCCTCACCATATTCTTCCAAATATTTAACCCATTTGGCTAAAGTAGAGCGATGGGCTTTAGCTAAAGAAGAGTCATTGGAAAGCTGAGCAAGGGCGGCTAACATAATAATCATATTTCCGCATTCTTCAATAGGCATCTGATATTTAATATCATACACGTTGCTACCGCTAGGATATAGATAAACGGGAGGAGCAACATCTCCTGCCTTTAAAGATTCTTTTCTCAGGCGTAATGCATATACTTGCCCATTGGCAATAGGATAACGGCCAATGTCATGGGGAGCAAAATCTTCGTCCCAAACAGGTAAAGAGGCAAAATGAAGCACGGGGCGGCACATGGCATTTACTAGCTCCGGTTGATATTTTAAAAATACTGGTACAGAAGGATAGCTAATATCAACAGTACACATACAGCCGTTGGAATCATTTTCTTTAGAAATCCAAGCCATTTCTCCTTGGGGAGTAACAATGAGCTTATGGGCAGAAAAAGTATGGCGCCAAGAAATGGATACAAGAAGCTGATAAGCTTCACCACCAACATGGAGCGCTTCTTCAATAATCTTTTGATCTAAAGAAGTACACTTTTCTTTTAAAGTATTGTAGTCTTTTTCAAAGGCAATCATAGCATCAGGAAGAGATTTTCCTTTTCTTGCATACCAAGCCTTACAAGGAAAACCAAAATATAAAATAGAGGCTACATCATCATATCCTAATTGAATATGAAAATTTTCTGCATGATTTTCATCAACAGTCCCTTCCCAAGTTGCTACTAAGGCCTTTTCGTCGCCGGCTACTTTCGCTTGTCCGGAAGCAAGGTAGAGATATCCCCAATCCATGGTAATATGGTCAGCGGAATGGCCCAACAAATTTTGCTGTTTCTGACCTGCCAAGATAAAAGAAAGATCTTCCTTTCTAAAAGATTGAACCCAAAGGGGTTTGGGCTCTTCACCATCATAACATAGGGCAGTGGAAGCAGAAAAGGTTACAGCTACTTCATGGGTTTTACCATCAACACTGGATAGAGCAAAATCCACAAAAGTAACAGGGGTAGAGAGGGTGTCTAAATCATCAGGTAATGTAGGGGTCCAAAAAGTTAAGGTAAGGGCTACACCGTTGGCTAGAAAATCGACAATGGTTTTAGTGGGCGTTACTTTTTGGGCAATGGTTTCCATAGGAGGAAGAGGGCTTTTACCTAAAAACCGATAACTTTTCCCATCGATGATTAAGCTGCCATAGAGATTTTTTTCTGGACCACTCCAATGTATACTATCTCCATCAGTTAGGGTATCGGCAGGCATCCAAATAGAAAAATAAGGATCATTAGCGATGAGGGGAATTGCAGGTAAACGTTGAACTTTTGCCATGATGACTCTCCTTTTTTAGACGATATTTATCTTTCAAAGAAATTATTGATTCAGCTTCCTAAGGGCATCCTCTAGAGTGGGTAAAAAATTGATTGTGGAGCCGAGGTTACTTTCATAAATAAAATCTTGAAGACTTTTACTGGTGTAGTTAGAAAAATCTCCGACAATGGCTAGGGAAAAACCGTAATTTACAAATTTCTGTAGAAGTTCTCCGGCAATTTTTGTTTTTAAATCAAAAAAATCTTCAATGATATTTTCTTTATAAAGAATAATTTTTTTGCAATTTTCTTGATAATATAATGTAGAAAACAAATCCAAAGCAGATTGGCTGTCTGTTAAAATTAGGGATTTTGAAGAGGGTTCAATCAAAGCAATTTGGTTAGGATAGAGGGTATAGTTCATAAAAAGACTCTCCTTAGTTTGTTTTAGTTTTATTGTTTAGGGCTACGGGGTAAGAATTGATTTTTATGCCGGTAACAGCAAGAAAAAGAATTAATAGAAACAAGAATAAAAAAGTCCAAACCAAAGCACCTAGAGGGGATGAAAGGGATTGCTTCCATAAAAAAGAACCTTTTAGAGAAAAAACGGGAAGGATCGGATAACCTTTCATTGTAAAAATAATTAAGTTACTCCCTAACAAAAAGTACAACGAATGTTTTCCTAAATGGCAAAGTATTCTACCAGGGAAAAAAAGAATTTTTTTCAAAAAGGGAAAAGAAAGGTGCTGAAACATTTTTCTTTTAAGAAAAACCCATTTTTCAGATAAAAGACTAAGGAAGAGGATAGGAAAGGCTGGTAAGAGAAGCCAAAAGGGCGAAGGGGGAAAACGACTGGGAAGTCCTTTGGCAAACAGATAAATTATTGCAGATAAAGATAAAAGAGCAGAAGAAAGGAGCCAGATATTTTTTCGTATAGGAAAATGTTTTTGATAGAACAGCCCTACTAAAGGAAACATTAAATAGGGAATTACAGGAAAATAAGCATATTTTGTGCCACCTATCCAAAGGGATAAAAATACATTTTGAATTTTTTCATATGGGATGAGGAAAGCAGAAGCTAAAGAAAATAAAATGAAAAAAAAAGGAAACCAAGAATATTTACTCAACCTCTCCCAAAGGCGAACCCCCAAGGTCATTAATAAAGAAAATAAGGCAAAGGCAATTAGAAATTCAGACCAACCGGGAATATCTTGAAGAAAGAGAATTCGTTTAATTGTATTTTCTTTTAAAGAGCGGTTTTCAGCCAACAAACGAAACCCTATGCCACTAATAAGAAAAGTGACATAGAGAAGAAAGGTTTGCTTTAGCATTCTAGGAACCCTAACCTTAAAGGGGTGCTGATAATAAGCTAATTGGGTGGTACGACCAAAGATAAACAAGAAAGCAGGAAAAACCAACATATTAATACTTTCTATAATTTTGGGTATTGCCGGAAACAAGTCGTGATTTCCCCAAAATTGAAGAACATGGCAGTAAATCATTAAAACAACTAAAAGCCCTTTAAGCCAATCAATATCTTGGTGGCGTTTTTTTTCGCCACTCATCCTTTAATACCAGACAAAGAAATTCCTTTTACAATTTGCTTCTCAAAAATGATAAAGAAAATAATAATAGGAACAGAAGCTAAGGCATTAATGGCCATAGGGCGAACTTTATCTTGGGTATATTGGCTAATAAAAGTTGGAATTCCTAAGGGAATGGTAAACATGTCTTCACTCATAGCGCAAAGGTAGGGCCATAAGTAACTGTTCCAGTTGCCAATGAAAGTGAAAATAGCAATGGTAACCATAACGGTTCTGCCTAAAGGAAAGATTACATGGGCAAAAATACGTAATTCACCAGCCCCATCAATAGTGGCAGATTCAATTAAGTCGTTAGGGATACTCATAAAGAAACTACGCATAATAATAATATTCATAGAACCTGCTAAGGCAGGAAGGATTAAGCCTTGGTAAGTATCAATAATTCCTAAATTATTTGCAGTTACAAATAAGGGAACAATGGTAGCCTCTCCGGGAACCATTAAACCAAGAAGAAAGAAAATATAAGCAAAGTTTTTGTATCTAAAAGGCAACTTGGCTAAAGCATAGGAGGCCATAGAAGAAAGAATAACAACACAAGCAGTAACAATTACTGCAACAAAAAGGCTATTCCAACTCCATAGCAACATGCTACTTTGTGTAATAATATATTTATAGGCATCTAAAGAATAAGGAGGAGAAAACCAAGACAAAGCACTTGTAATTTGCGAACCCTCTACTTTAAAAGAAACAGCAATCATCCAAATTACAGGTATTAAAATAACAATAGCTACGATTAGTGAAATAATGGTAAGGATAACGGATCCAACGGAAAGGTTTTTAAGGGTATGAGAAGTTTTTTTAACTTTTGTTGAGCCTGTATCAACCATTTTTTTCTTCCCCCTTTTTGTTTACTGAGAGCTGAATGAGGGTTAGCACTATTAAAACAGCAAATAATACAAAAGACATGGCAGCAGAATAGCCTAAATTATTCTTTTTAAACCCTGTTTCATAGATATATTGGATAAGGGGTCTGGTAGCGGTTCCAGGACCACCTTTTGTGATAAGCCAAATTTGACCAAAAACCTTAAAAGAAGCAATAATTTGTAGCATAGTAATTAAAGCTGTTGTAGGGGTTAATAAAGGTAGGGTAATACGTGTAAGCTGCTGAAAGGGGGTGGCACCGTCAATAGAGGCTGCTTCGTATAAATGATCGGGAATATCTTGCATTGCAGAAATATATAACATCATATTATACCCACAGGTCCACCAAGCAGTTGCAGCTACAATAGTAACCCAAACTAAATTAGGATCTTTCAAAAAGAAAAGTTCTTCTTGAAAGCCAAGGGTTTTTAATACACTACTAATAAAACCCATGCCGTAAGGTTGCACCATGTAAATGGTAAGGTAGGAAATAACAGAAACAGATAATAAGTTGGGAACAAAGTATGCAGCACGATAGAAGCGCTTAAGTTTCGTATTTCTATTGGCTAAAAGGGCTAAGGCTAAAGAAAATACAATAATAATGGGTGTAGAAATAACAACAAATTTTACTGTGTTGCCAAAGGCTTGCCAGAAAAACTTGTCGCCAATAATTCTTTTATAGTTATCTAAGCCGATAAATCCTTGCTTTCCCATTAGCTTCCAGTTAAAAGTACTCATGTACATTCCTTGGATAACTGGATAAATGGTGAATATTACATAAAAAATAGTAAAAGGTAATAAAAAACAAAGAGCAATTAAATCGGCTCGCCAAACACGCATGCGTCTACTTTTCATGATGACTCTCCTTCGTGAAAATGATAAAAAGAAATAGTGGGGTATAGAATACCCCACTATTTTAATAATTAAAATACAATGGCTTCAATTTCGTCAACAATGGCATCGTACGTTGCTTCAGCGTCTTGATTTCCAGCCAAGAAAGCATCAATTTGACGAATTAGAGCATCACGAATGGGGTAGCTATAAGGAGTAGGTTCGTAGAATACAACATGGTTAGCAACATCGGCATAATCGCTACGATAGGGAAGGGCTTTAAACTCTTCACTTTCTAAAACGTCGGTATTAGCAACTACATGGCCTGCTTTTGCCCAAGTCATAGAACCGTTCTTACTCATGAAATCAAAAAATTTCATGGCTTCTTCCATACGTTTTTCATCTGCATTTGGCCTGGTTGGAAGAATAAAAGTATGGGAATCGCCCCACTGGGCATTTTTTTCAAACATAACGGGTAAAGAAGTAACACCAAAACGAAGATTTTCAATATTTTCTAAAGAACTGGTAGCCCAAACGCCGGAAACAAAGGTAGCTGCTTGGCGAGCATTCATAAAGTAGGCATAGAAGTCTTCCAGATTTAGAGGAATGATGCCGTCATCATAAAAGCGCTTCATATAGTTAAGGGCTTTAACAGTCTTATCTTTATCTAAAGTAATTTCCAAATCAGAAGTAACAACAGGCGGGGCATCTTGTTGGAAATAGAGTACCCACCATAGACGATAAGGATCGTCTCCTGAAGTAGAGAAGGCTAAAGGATGAATATCTTGGGGTAATTTGTCTTTCATAGATAACATAAACTGATAGAATTCTTCAGCATCATTAGGCAATACTAGGTCTTGATCTTTTTCAAGAATACCGGCTTCTTCCAAAATATCACGATTATAGAAGAAAACTTCAGCATGGGTATCAATAGGAACAGCATAAATGCTACCATCTATGGTTGCAGCACCTAAAGTAGTTTGGTTAAATTGGCTCCAATCCATATTCATTTTTTCGCCAACAGCATCCATTGGCATTACAACACCTTGATCATATAGTTCAGGCAGCTTGGCAATGTGACTAATACCAATATCCGGTCCTTTACCAACAGAAACAGAGGTCATTAACTTGGTGTAATACTCACCCCAGTCAAGCATAACATTTCTAACGGTCATTTCAGGGTTGGTAGCATTATAAGCGGCAACAATGGATTCCATATATTCACCTTCGCCACCACTAAATAAAGACCAAAAAATCAATTCGTTTTCACCGGCTACAATCGCTTCTGGGTTTTCAACTGCTCCGGATTCGTTTACCACTACATCGTCTGCAAAAACTGAAGAGAAGGTAAACATCATCATGAAAACTAGCATAAGGGACAAGAGTTTTTTCATAAGGGGTTCTCCTTTCAAAATAATACATAAATCAACTTATGTATTTTATTTCATAATTCGACCTAGCGAATTATATCCAAAGAATGATAACGGGGGACGGGGGGAGGTTATATTATTAACAATCTAAAATGAGAAATCATATTGTTGTTTTTTGAATAAAATTTTGAAAAAAAGTTATAAAACGAACTTGTTAAGGCAATACTACCACGGTTTAACAAAGGTGTCAACAATCGATTTTGAAGAATAAGAAAAATTCCAGGAATGAAATAAGAGATAAAATTGATACTCTAAATTAAGATGTTTTGGTTGTAAGACTCATTTGTTTTCTATCATAGTTTTTCTGTTCAATAGAAAAAAAGAAGGTATATTCCAACCTTCTTTTCAAAATGTTATTCAATAAATTTTATGGTACCGCGATGGTCGAGTGTAGCTCTCCCGCCTCTCGCATTTTCATCATTCCATGACATGAAGGCATATACTTCCATCTTATCAAAATTAAGATTTTGGGTAACGGAGAACCCACTGTCTTCAATCCAACTTAAAGTGTAGATATTTGAAGCTTGTTGGTTGAGATAGTAAGTTTCTTCTCCCGTCACGGGAGTTCCATCTGTATTTTCAATCAGAGAAGTCCAGCGAAGTTGGTTTTCAGTCAAGTAGTCCATACGAAAATGATACCCTGTTTCATACTTTAGCTCAACAGATTTCCCAATAAATTTGAACATTCTATCAACTCCTGTTTTATTTTATTAACTTAATTGTACCATATACAGTTCTTAAATTAAATAAATCTCCAGCAACATGGGCTAGAAGTGCATGAAAGATAGATAAACTCCTTACTTTCTTAACTGAAGAAAGTAAGGAGTTACTTAACAAAAAAACATGATTGTTAGAAGAGCAACTTATGCTTTACCAATAGAA